>JAEELG010000011.1 GCA_016288775.1 Bacteroidales bacterium
ATGCCGAAACGCTCCGCATAAGCCAGCTCGTAACCTACCCCCAACGAGGGTGTGGTGCACTCCGCAATCACCAGGTCCGACTCCCGAAGCCACCCCGTATCCTGCAGGTATATGGCCTCGTCACGGTTCGGCAGGTGCTCCACCTTGCTCAGCGCGAGATTGCCCACATGCTCCGTGAGAACGATGTCCGTCCTCTGGATATATTCAATTATCTGCCGATAAAGGGCTTCATCGGCCCTTCCTCCCCGGATCGACCCGGCAAAATACACTTTTTTCATAATTCACGGAATTACCTATGCAATAATACAAAATGCCAGTCACAATTCCAAAGAAACTACACTCCCAATAGTTTGGTATTTTTCTTATCTTTGCGAAAACAAACCATCACATGAAACACTTGTATCTTTTAACCGCGCTGGCCGCATCTTTATTTGTATTTGAGTCCTATGCGGTATCCGACGACGGCCATCATCACCATCATCACAGCTCTGCCCCCAAAAAACTGGTTGAGATTTCCTATACCAAGGAGAATCCCAATGAGCCATCCTATGAATGGGAGAAGTGGGAATACGCTTTCCGTTATGATAATGAGGAGCGGGTAAATGAGCTAATGTATTCATATGGGAATTATTATGAGTACTCATCAATTGAATACACTTCAAGAGCCATTATTACCGGTGTGGGAAATGCCGAAGACGGAGAGTATCACCGTGGTTTCTATCACTTGTGGAATGGCCGGCCTCTGGCGTGCACAAACGTATCTTTTGACGGCCTTTGGCCAGGAGATGAAGTTAAATTGGTCTCCGATGGGACACCCATGCATTTCGTATATAATGAACAGGGACAATTGATCAAAACAGTTGCTTCTGACGGAAAAGAAGTCGCATACACATGGAAGGATGGAAATCTCGTTTCCATCGGTGATGAGGGTTACACGTTTGAGTATGGCACGGAAGAGAACAAAATAGGTCCTCTGGCTTATGCCATGCCACTTTTTTTGAGAAGCATCTACAGTTTTGTCGGATTGGATGAATACATTATTCTGGGCATTTCTCCCAAGAACCTTCCAACCGCCATTATCTCCGGCAAAGAGAAGAAGACTATTAACTACACTTTCAATAAGGAGGGCTATCCTGTAAAAGCCGTCTCCGACGATGGAATGGAGTACAGCTTCTTCTACAAATAGCACTCACTCGCAGCGTGAAATACAACTCGTTGATTATCTGCGCATAATGCAAATCGTCTCCGGCATTTTGCCGGAGACGATTTATATAAGTATATCTGTGACAGCTATTTACATTTCACGGGACAAGCGCTATCTGTTTTACTCTTCTTTTATTAGTATTTTTTCGTAACTTCGCGTCAGTAAATCGGCAGACATGAGTATCAAGGACAATCTGGATAGAATCATGAACGAACTCCCGGCCCGGGTAAAACTGGTGGCGGTGTCGAAGTTCCATCCCGTAGAGCGGCTGATGGAGGCGTACAACGCCGGCCAGAGGCTCTTCGGGGAGAACCGCCCGCAGGAGTTCGCAGCGAAGGTACCATTGATGCCGGCCGATGTGCAGTGGCACTTCATCGGCCACCTGCAGACCAACAAACTCAAGCTCGTCCTCCCCTATGCATCGCTTGTGGAATCGGTGGATTCGGTGCATCTGTTGGAAGCTATCAACGCCTGGGGAGCCGCAAACGGCAAGGTTGTGCCCATTCTTCTGGAACTCCATCTTGGGGCGGAAGAAACCAAGCACGGCTTCAGCGAGGAAGACATCATTGACATTCTCCTGCGTCAGGGAATTTCCTCCCGCCTCCCTCAGACAGAGTCTTCGTCCCTCCCATCTGCGATGGGCCCCTGTAGGGAAAGGTTTCGGGGCCCCCGAAAATCTGCCGATTTTTGGGGTGAATCGGCCATGGGCGGCCAAGTCGTCGGGAGGCAATTCCCTGACGCTACGGAGAATGTACGCTATTGCGGGCTCATGGGCATGGCAACGAATACGGATGACGAGGCAGTGATTGAGGCGGATTTCGCAAGGATCGAGGCGCTGTTCAATAGGATACGGGAGAAGTTCCCGGAGCTTCGGGACACGTTCACGGAGCTCAGTATCGGCATGTCCGGGGACTGGCCTCTGGCGGTTAAGCACGGGGCAACGATAGTTCGTATCGGCACGGATATTTTCGGAAACAGGGAGTATTAGGGATATGGGTAAGCCTGTACAGAAAACGAATGCGGCGAGGCTGCTGGATGCGGCGGGGATCAGCTACAGCCTGGTTCCTTACGAGGTTGACGAGAACAATCTGGACGCGGGACACGTGGCGGCGCAGCTGGGAGAGCCCATCGAGCAGGTGTTCAAAACGCTAGTGCTGCGCGGGGACCGTAACGGGCTTTTCGTGTGCGTCATGCCGGGCGACATGGAAGTGGACCTGAAAGTGGCGGCGCGCATTTCGGGAAACAAGTCCTGCGCCATGATCCACGTGAAGGAACTGCTTCCGGAAACGGGCTACATCCGCGGCGGCTGCTCCCCCATCGGCATGAAAAAACCTCTCCCCACCTTCATCTACGAGAGCGCCCTCCTCTACGATTACATCTACGTGAGCGCCGGAGTCCGTGGCCTCCAGATCCGCATCGCCCCCCAAACCCTCATTGACTTCACCTCCGCCGGCATCTATCCCCTGTAAGGCTTTGGCTGTGAAATGTAAATGTCTGAATATAGGCAATTTATGCAAGTTTAGGTGGGAATTTTTCCCACCTAAATTTTCGCTATCAATTAATACTCAACGAGTTACATTTCACGGGCAAAAAAGACGGTCAACCGCAGCGAGGAGCTCCGCAGTGGTGTGAGTGCGGGCCCGCATGCAAACCCGTGCCGGGAGGGAGCAGATGAGGCATCGCCGCTCGGGGGCGCCGACGGCAGATCGCGGGATGGGGCGAACGCCAATGGCAGAGCCGTCGCCAGAGCCAAGGCCATCGGCCACAATCACGTCGATATCCATAAGCCGTCCCAGCGGGTGCTCGTCTTCTATGCCGATGGCAGCGCGTTTGGCGTCCATCGGCTCCAGAGGCACCACGAAATAGCCTTCGAAACCAGTTTCCAAATCCCGCAGAAGCTCGAATGAGCGCTCCGGAAACATTTCCCTGATGGCCTCTACGGCCGATTCCGCCACGCGAAGAGACCTCTCGTCCCGCTTCACCTCCCCCGGCAACTGCACCGTGAGGCACAGCAGCGTCCCCTCCGGGTGCTCCTGTAAAAACGACTGCTGCAAAGCCGCCCTTTCGTCGCGGCTTTGCAGCAATTGTTCGAGTGTGATTGCCATTATCTGCGCTTGTTCTGCTGCGCCTGCATCTGGCGCTGCATTTTCTGCGCTTCTTCCAGACGCTGCTGCCACTTGCTCTTGGGAACCGGCTTGTTTTCAGCCGCCTTCACCTTGGCCACAATCTCCTCCGGATGCACGAACCACTTCTTGATGATCCAAGTCTCGATCATGGTGATGATATTGGACAGCAAGTAGTAGTAGCTGAGGGCCGATGACAGATTGTTACAGACGAAGAACATCATGATGGGCATCATGTAAAGGCTCATGAAGCGCATCATCTTGGCGTTGGGATCGTCGCCCGTGTTCTGGTTCTGCATCGTGACCTTCGTGTAGAAGAACATGGAAAGAGCCATCAGAAGCGCGAACAGCGAGATGTGGTCCATTCCCAGCACAGAGAATCCCCAGTGGATAACGTCGTCATATGCGCTGAGGTCCTCCGCCCACAGGAAGCCCTGCTGACGAAGTTCGATGGATGCCGGGAAGAATCGGAACATGGCCCACAGGATAGGCAGCTGGAAGAGCATGGGGAGGCAGCCTCCCATCATGTTCACCCCCGCCTTCTTGTACAGATCCATCGTTTCCTGCTGCTTCTTCATCGCATCTTCCTGCTTGGGATACTTGGCGTTGATCTTGTCGATGAACGGCTTCAGCGCCTGCATCTTTGCCGATGAGCTGTAGCTCTTGAACGCAAACGGCAGCACCACGATCTTGATGAATATCGTCATCAGAAGGATGATGATACCGAAATTGGAGATGCCCTTGTGCAGCCAGTCGAACAGAGGGATGATAACCCACTTGGTGATTAGGCCGATAACTTTACCTCCCAGAGGAATCACCTTCTCGTACTTGTGCCCGTAGGCCTTCAGGCCCTTGTAGGAGTTCGGTCCGAAATAGAACTCGAACGGCACCTCGACGCGCTCGCGGCCCGTTTCGATATCGGCCCTCATCTGAGCCTTGCAGCTCATCAGCTGGTGGTCCGGATTGTCCTTGCCCATGAACTCCACGGAGAAATCCCCGTAGGTGAAGTTCTGCGGAGCGCGCATGATGGCGCTGAAGAACTGCTGCTGGAAGGCGAACCATTCCACCTTGTTGGAGAAGCGCTTGGAGCTTTTCCGGCCATTGCCGATGTTGGCGGGCTTCTTGTCGTCCGGGAAATAGTAGTTCAGGCGGGAGTACTGGCTCTCGTTCTTGTAGCCCTTTTCCATGCGCGGGATCATCGCGGAGAAATCCACGTCTATGCTGCCGGCATTGTAGGGAATATTCATCCCAACGAACGCGAGAGTCTCCTTCACCGAATAGCTGTCCGGCTCGAGAACGTATTTCTGCTCGATATATCCGCCTGCCGATATGGGAAGCCTCATCACCAGAGTGCTGTCGTTGCTCTCCTCCGCCACGGGGACGAAATTGAACGCCCTGGTATCCAGCGCCATAGGGGCATAAACCACGAAGCCGAGGTCCGATGCGCCCGCGGGAATAAGATACAGGGAATCCTTGTCGTAGGTGAGAAAATCCTTCACCCTCACCGAGTAGGGCTGCGCGCCGCGCGAAGTGAACTGGATTTCCAGTTTCTCGTTCTCCAGAGTGAAAAAACTTTCCTGGGCCGATGCAGCCGCGTTCAGAAGCGAATCGCTGTACGCCACCGGCTTGGGGGCTACGGCCGCCGAGCCGGCATCGGCATGAGGGATTTCTCCCCCCTGAAGGGCAAGCGTGTCTTCCGGATGCTCTGCCAGATATGCCGCCCGGATGCTGTCCTGACGGGCGTTTTCAAGGGAATCCTGGTAATTCTGCCAGGCAATCATGCGCTTGGACTGATTACTCTGGTAAAAGAAGAAGCCTCCCATTACCAGGGCTATCAGCACAAAGCCGATAATCGAATTTTTATCCATTACTCTTCCTCGTCGCTACTGTTTTCCTTCTGCTCGATACCGCGGATTTTCTCCATGAGGGAGCGAAGCTGCTCCTTGGCGGCGTCTATCTTCTCCTGCATCTGAGCTTTCAGGCTCTCCGCGCCCTTGGAAAGGCCGAAGAAGCCGATATTGTTCTCATAGGTCTGGACTTCCTGCTGGAGCTGGTTGTATTCCTGCATCAGACGGTCTTTCTCCGTGAGAGGAGCGGCCTGGCGCCTTTCACCGCGACCATCCCTGCGCTGGCCTCCGCGTGCGCCGAAGCCAGGGAACTTGGCCTGCATGGCCTCCTTGTAAGCGCCCTGGATTGCCTCTTTCTCCTTGAAGGGAACGAAGCCGATTGCATTCCATTTTTCTGCAAAGGCCGATGCCGCCGCACGTGCCTCCTCCGCATTCTCCGGAACCTCGAATGCATTGATTTCAGCGATGAGGGCCTTCTTGGCGGAGAGGTTTGCGCGGAAGTCGTTCTTCGGACGGTCTTCGCTCTTGTCGCGC
>JAEELG010000099.1 GCA_016288775.1 Bacteroidales bacterium
AGTATCTACACGGCTTGCCACAGCACGGATCCGGTGGAACGTAATAGCCGGAGGGAGTGGGCCGAGCCCGTGACCATCGGCGACAATGTGTGGATCGGCGGCAGCGTGACCATCCTTCCGGGCGTGACGATCGGAGATAATACCACCATTGGAGCGGGTTCCGTCGTCACCAAGGATATCCCTGCTAATGTTGTGGCAGTAGGCAATCCGTGCAAAGTTGTCAGAAAGCTGTAATCCGAACTTGCCAGAGGCAAACCCATGAATCATATTCTGTATTATAATGACACGATTGCGCCGCGTTAACACTCAGAACGCGCAGAAGACCGATTTCTTGTCGACATGGCAAGGTTTTTTTCGTGGGAATAAACTGGAGAATTGCTAAATTAGCACAGTCTAAAGCTTAATTTATGAAGAAAGTAGTTGTCATATCAACCAGCCTGCGCCCTGGTTCCAACAGCAATGCTCTGGCGGAGCAGTTCGCAGAAGGCGCGAAGGCTGCCGGAAACGAGGTGGAGTTCATTTCGCTCCGCGGAAAAGAAATCAGGTTCTGCATTGGCTGCCTGTCGTGCCAGAAAACAGGCGCCTGTGTATTCAAGGATGATGTCCCTGCCATTATGGACAGCGTACTGAATGCCGATGTTGTCTGCTGGGCGACGCCCATCTATTACTATGAGATGTCCGGCCAGATGAAGACGCTCATCGACCGGATGAACGCGATGTATCCCAAGGATTACCGATTCCGCGAAGTGTATCTGCTCACCACGGCTGCCGAGGATGAAGAGCACACGCCCAAGCGGGCCGAGAGCGGTCTGCAAGGCTGGATAGCCTGTTTTGAGAAAGCGACGCTCAAGGACCATCTCTTCTGTGGCGGAGTTAATGACCCGCGAGACATTTTGGGCAGCACAAAGCTGGAAGAAGCTTATGCACTCGGGGAAAGCGTTTAGCGGAGTCGGACAGTCTGCTGACGCTGGGGCTTTGCCTAGTGACCAAATTCGACCAAATCGTGTATTCTTGGCTATCATGCTATCTCTCGGTTTTGTCAAAGTCTAGGCAATTATTCGCCTCGGTTTTGTCGGATTTTTGTGCGTTTTTCCTCTCGGTTTTATCAGATAGTCCCGCTTTTTGCGATATCCAATCTATTTCGGTGAATAATGACACGCAGCATTTTGAAGGAGGTGACAAAAAGTGACCGAAAATCTATCTAGTTCTAGAGGGCTTGAAGAATAATGATTACCTCCGGGTAACAATTGATGATTATCAGACAGATAGTTAATGGCAAATTTTGAAGGTTTTTGTTCCGTTCGGGATATCCTCTCCCACTGATGGCCGGTAGAATACAAATTCATAATTTGTTTTTACTGAAACTATGCTGAAAGTTGCCTCTCGTATAACATATCTCTAAATTCTGTTTTATATTTTACAAAATCTATTATTGTTGAGAAAAAGAAAAATCTACCTATCTTTGCGCGGTTTTATTGAATATCATGAGAAAACGCCGATATACTATCCTGTTGGCAGTCGTTATAGCAGCTCTGTCACTGCTTGTGAATTGCTCAAAGCCGGACCGCAGCGAGGAGGCAAACCAGCTGAAGCTCGAGCTCCAGGATCAATTATTCTCGAACCCGGAACAAGTATTGGCGCGGGTAGACAGCGCTGAACTGGCTGGCGTGTTCTCGGAAACGACGGCCAACCTGATCCGGTCCAATGTCTACGGGCAAATGGGCAAAACGCAGCTGGCAATTTTCTACGGCGAGCAAATCAAGCATACCCAACTCAGGAGTGAAGGCGTCAACTATTATTCGGCCCTTCTCAATCTTATCTCTCTGCTGAACAAGAGCGGAGAATGGGGGAAGGCCATCCATATGGCCGATGAAATCATTGCCGATGCGGACCAAGGTGGTTTGGACGAGCAGATGGCCCTTCGGATAAAGAGTCGCGCACTCACCGTCAAAGGTGATTGTGAAAAGAATATGGGGCACCTGGAAGAAGCCGAACGCTATTATCTGGAGGGAATAGACCTGATGATGGGCGTTGTGCAGCCCAAAGATTACTGGATCATAGATGCCCTGGTTGTAGCCGTCATAGAGACCACGGAGTTCTACCTGGAGCAGGACATGCCCCAGAAAGCTCTGCCTATGGTGGAGAAGGCCGATACAGCCGTGGCCCGTATGGCCCGCTGTCCCGACATGCCGGAGTACGTCCTAAACAGACGCATCAACAACCTGACCATCAACCAGGCCCTTGCCTATGCTGCCAACGGCTATTTTGACAAGGCCGAGGCCCTGTACCGGAAACATAGGCAGGCTCACGATCTGGCGCCCTATGACTTGACGGCCGAAGCCCGCTACCTCACAATGGTCGGCCGCTATGACGAGGCTATCGGCCTGTTCAGAAAGACCGATTCCCTCTATATTGCCCGGGGCAGTTCCATCAACAACGCATACATCAACAATTACATGATGAGCCAGTACAAGGCCTTGAAGAAGGCCGGACGTACGGATGAGGCCATGGCATTCGCAGACCGTATGCGCCACATGAGCGATTCCATCCACCTGGAGGAGCGGAAGATGGATATGGAGCAGCAGGAGGTCATCCGGGAGAAAGAGGCCGAAATCACCAGACGCCGCCATTCGCTGGCCATCCATCGCATCATCCTCTTTTCGGCCATCATCATTATCCTGCTGGTGGGCTATCTCCTTGTACGCGCCTGGAGGTACAACAAGGCGCTGGAGGCAAAGAACCGCAGCCTGTATCAGGAGATCCAGCAGAGGGAAAAGGCCGAGGCCGATGAACGCGAAGCCCTGCAGGAAAGGCCGGCCGAGACGCTTTCGCAGAGCGAGTTGCTCTACCGTCGCTTGTGCGAGCTGATGAACAATCCCGACGTGTTTACCGATCCAGACACCAACCAGGATACGCTGGCCAGCCTGGCCGGTACCAACCGCACCTATGTCTACGACGCCCTGCGCGAGTGCGCCGGAGTGACCTCCACCGACTTCATCAACGGTTACCGCCTGCGCTACGCAGCCCGCTTGCTGGCCACCACTTCTGATTCCGTATCCCTGATTGCCGAACTCTGCGGCCTTTCCCGCCGCACCTTCTACCGCCTTTTTGACGAAGCATACTCCATGTCCCCGTCGGACTACCGGAAAGCGGCCAAAAAGTAGATTTTGCAGGATTGGCACAATGATTTGCAGGGGTGGCACAACGGGCCGCCCCTCTTTGCTTACCTTTGCTTCTGGATTTAACGAGCAATGCGTATGGATTTTACCATGATTATCTCCGTAGCCCTGGCAGCAGCCGTCATCGTCATCGTACTGATGCTGGTGGCCGTCGTCATTTTCCTCCGGTGGCGGATTGGAGAAAAGAATGCCGCCCTGGCCCGGTTTATCCGAGAGAATATGGAACTGTTGGACATAATTAATAAAAATAACTTATGAATAAGATTCTGATGTCACTCGCCGCTGTCCTCTGCTGCACCACGCTGTTTACGTCTTGTAACAAGGACACAACACCTACAGGATTCAAGGACTTTGGCGGTACATGGGTTACCGATGCCTCCGGAAAGACTTTTTCCATCTGGAACTACGGTAAGGCGTGGAACGTGTGGACGTTCAATGCCGACGGCACGGGCGTGTGTGACGTTTTCTTCCTGGCGGAAGAAGAGCCCGTAGCCATCCAGCATCAGCCATTCACCTACACCGCCTGGGACGGCAAATTGGTTACCTTGATGGAAGACGGTCTCTGGGACTGGACGTACAAGACCGAGGGAGGCAAACTGACGCTCAGCTACGAAGGTTCAAGCGGCATGACTTTCGACAAGGCCGATGCTGCTCAAGTAACACGGTTTGACGAGTGGGGTAAACGCGAATTGCTTTCAGTACCCGGCCTCCAGGCCCGCTACACCATCTTCGTCTATGGCAACGCCGGTGGCAAGATGGACAACATCATCGAAAAAGACTTCTGGGAGGCGGTCGGGCCTTACCTGACGGATTCCACCAAGGTACGCGTAGCCGTCCTCTACAAGTATGGTCAGAATACCAGTGGAGAGTTCACCGATGATGGCGACGTGGTGTGGTTCGAGCTGGACAGCAAGACCGACCTGGATAACCTGCATGAGGAAGGATTGAACGGGCTCGGAATGCACACCGAGGCCATCGCCACCAAGCTCTACGATCCCAACACGATCCACCAGTTCATCGAGTTCAGTAGCCTCTTCTGTCCCGCTGAGGAATACATTTTTACTATCTGGGGCCACGGCAGCGGCTTCGTTCCGACGAAGGACATCCCGGGCAAATACACTGAAAATCCCGATATCACGAAAGGGGTCATCGGCGACGAATGGAACGACAAAGAGCAGTTGGACATGTACGAACTCTCGCAGGCCATCCGCGCCACGGGCCGCGCCCCGCTGAAAGCCATCTTCTTCAACAACTGCCTGATGGGCAACATGGAGTCGTTGACAGAACTCCGAGACGTGGCCGAGTACATCGCCTGCTCAGCCCACCTGCTCAGCAGCGACTACATCATTTTGCCCGCCTTCATCAGGGGACTCATCGAGAAGGACAACGTGGAGGACGCCTTTGCCTACATGCTCAGCGACATCACCCCTGCATGGCAGGAATGGTACAGCCATGATGAGGGCAAGGCTGTCAACGGCGACTTCAAACTGCTGCGAACCAGCGAGCTGGACGGCATCATCGATGTCACCAGCCGACTGGCCGACCGCCTCATTGCCCTCTATCCCACGCAGAAAGAGGCCATCGACCTCGCCACCCAGCAGGTTTATCGCTTCTATTCGCCTTACGACAATCTCAATTTGTCGTGGGCATATCCCCTCTTCGACCTCCAGGACTACGCCGACAAGCTGGCCGCCAGCACCGGCGACGCCGACCTGAAGGCCATCGCTCAGGACATGAAGAAGGCCTTCGACCGGGCTATCCTCCAGCGTGCAGATGTCAGTTGGAGTGTGCAGCACCTCGACCACTACAGCCTCAGCGTCTGCCTCTTCCATCAGGCTTTATACCATTTTGACTACGTAGGTGCCGGCAATCCCTGGGACTGGAAATGCAACATCAGCGAAGGCTATGAGCAGTGTACGTTCCACCAATTCACCGGCTGGGGCAACTTCCTCGGCATCAACACCGGCCTGCCCTGGGGCAATCCCACCAGCGGCGGTGGCGGACCAATCGAATAATAAACAATCAAAAGATAAAGATTATGGCAATGAAAAGATTACTCTATCTGATGGCAGCAGCCATTGTGGCACTGGGGCTGAGCGCCTGCCATACAGACGATCCCGACGAGCCGAGGGACGTGGTTGATAACGGTGTCTGGCCCGTACCCGCCGACGCTGGGGATGAGAGCTATAAGCCCGGCGACGATTTCTTCATGTACTGTAACGGTGGATTTTGGAAAAGAGCCCAGGTAGACGAGTCGAAGATAGACATCAACTGTTGGGCAAAGGTGGAAGTGCCCAAGTTGATGGATCAGCGCCTCGCCGCCCTGAATATCCCCTCGCTGGAGAAGATGAGAAGCGACATTGCCCGTCGCGACGAGGCGACCATCGCCTTGCAGCAGCAACGCTTGCAGGAGGCAATGGCCCGCGTGGAGGCCCTCCAGACCCCCGAGGAAGCCTGGCGACTGGCTGCCGGGATGATGAAAGAGGGTTACCATCTGTTTATCAACCTTATGCCGTTCTCACATAACGGCCGCATCGCATTATGCATCGCGGGAGATGTTGCCAACGAATACACGGCTTCGATGTTCAAGCCAGAGGATAATTTGGCATGGCGACTGGCAAATGATCCCCAACTGCTTGCACAGGTGCGTCCGCTCATGGACGCCGCCACCAAAAGCATCGATGCACAGCAGTGGCCTATGCTCGTCACCATCATGCAAGAGCTGGGTGTGGCTCCCGAGAATGCTTACTTCGCCGGTGAAAACCCCCTCGTTGTTCAGCAAGGACAGACGGAAGCCTTTACCAATGTGTTCAGCACGATTCAAAACTTTGACGTTGACGCGTTCAAGGAGAATATACTTCTCCCCGCCATCATGGCCGATGCCGTCCTTTTCAGCGATGAGACCTCGTTGACGCAAGAAGAACTGGTGGACATCATCAGCAAGAAATACCTGCGCTACGAACGCTCGAAGGTCTTCGCCGACGCCTATGTCACGGCTGAAATGAAGAGAAGTGCGCTCGCTCATTGCGAACAGTTGCGCGAGACCTTCCACCAGCGCATCGATGCAAGCACCTGGATGAGCGACGCCTCTAAGCAGAGCGCCCGCCGCAAGCTTGACGCCATGACCTTCAACGTAGGAAGCCCCGACCAGTGGATGCCGGAGGGCCTGCCCGACCTGAGCGCCTGCGAAACCATCCTCGATGATGTGTTTGCCCTGCGCCGCACCCAGTTACAATTCAACATCAGTCTTGCAGGGCAATCCACTGTCAAGGCCGGCTTTCTTAGCAACATTGCCAACTCGTTTGACCTCACCGATGCCAACGCCTTCTATTCGCCCAATCACAACTCTATGAACATTCTGCCCGCGTGGCTCATGGAGCCCTATTGTCAGGAAGGTGCCAACGAGGCATACAACTACGCCTCATTTGCGGTCACCGGCCATGAAATGACACACGGCTTCGACACCAACGGATCGCAGTATGACTGGCAGGGTGATCTTGGAAGCCTCTTCTCCAACGAAGCCGACCTGCAGGAGTTTCTGCACCGCGCACAGATGCTAACCGATTGCTACAACCAGTTCGAGGTCTTGCCATGGTCACTGCCCGGCGTCTATAACGACGGGGCCTACACTGTGGCCGAGAATATTGCAGACCTGGGCGGATTTCTTATTTCCTATGAGACCTATCTGCGCTACCTGCGCGAAAGCGGCTTCACCGGTGAGCAGTATGACCTGCAGCGCCGCCGCTTCTACCTTGCCTACGCCTGGCAGATGCACGGAAAATACAGCGTCAAATACGCCCACGACCGTACCCTTGGTGCAGACGATAATCCCAATGCCAAGGATACGCACTCCCTCCTCCGAGAGCGTCTTAACGGCGTGGTCATGAACACAGACGACTGGTATGAACTTTTCCCCGTCCAGCCCGAAGACAAGCTTTACCGCAAGGATGGGGACCGTGTGAGAATATGGTAATTATCAATTAAATAACAATCAAACGTATGAAAAAGAATCTGATGACGCTTGCAGCCGTCCTCTGCTGCACTGCCATGTTCTCGTCCTGTGGCAAGAACAATCCCGACCAGCCCGAAGCTCCGGACACCACCCCTGCTTCTGCCGTGATGACCTACAAATTTTCGGTCGCCGACGACCTCTTCAACGCGTTCACTCTGACTGCGGAGTACTACGATGCCGCCGGTGAACTAAAGACTGAAACCTTGACTTCGAAGGAGTGGGCCAAGACCGTCAAGTCCAACAAACTGCCCGCTACCCTGGGAGCCCGTTTGATGGTCAAGCTGAAGGATGGTTTCGATCCCTCCAAAGAGGGTGTATTCAGTGCAAAGCACCTCTACCACTACGAATACTATGTCGTAAACAAAAACAATGAGAAGCTGGGAGCCACGGTCTCCAACTCTTCGAGCGGCGGTGTGGATATGAAGTATGAAAAAGTTCCCACCTATGCCGAAAAGTATCAGGATACACCCATCATGAAGTTTCTTTTCAACTTCGCCGCCGACGGCAACGCCACCAGCGGAAATTGGGAGTAACTTTTGCAGGATTGGCACACAGTAGTTGGGCTCAGTTACACCGGCTGTAAAGTCAGCGCATCCTGCGTTCCGAAAAAAACGATTTGGGCAAACCGCAGTTTTGTGTGGCACAAGATTATTCTTTATATTTGTTGCAATTATAGAAGTGAAAGCTATTCCTAAGTTCCTCAGTTCGCCACAGTTATGAGAAAGGACCATCTTAATATCATTCTTGCAGTCAGTATTCTGGCTCTTTCAACAACCGGTTGCCATAAAACTGCCCAAAACCCGGAGGCGGCGCGAGTGATCAGTTTTGTGAACGAGGAAATGTTCAAGAACCCCGACGAGGCCGAAAGCCTATACCATGAAAGCATCGGCATCCTGATGGACGGGATGGCGCATCAACGACAACAATGCCCACCTGAAGTCGTTTCTCGACGAGAACATGGAAATGCGGGACAAGTTGCGTAAGTATGAAAAATCATAAACCCTTTAGAGATCCTTTATTATGAAAAAGATTATTGTACTGGCAGTAATTGCCTGCTTCGCCGCAATGAATGTGAATGCCCAGACGGCAGAGACGGAAAGCAAGGAAGAGAAAATGCTTCGCCTGACGAAAGCGGCAGACGAGAACCCCACGGACTGGAAAGCCCAAATGGAGGCGGGCGACTTCCTGCTTGACAGGGAGAACGGTATGTACAACCATGTGCAGGCTGAAAAATACTACGAGCGCCTCTTTCACCTTGCCACGGACTATAGCAAGGAGATACCCGACTCGGTGATTGGCAAGACGGGGTTCGCGCTGGCGATGCTGGCGATGGCTCCCGAGAAGAATGATCCGGACCTCGCCTTGTCCTACATAGATGCGATGAGGCAAGCCAACACGGCGGGCATGGCTTCAGAGGAAAACCCCACATTCGTGTTCGACGTGATGGGCGTGTTGTACAGCATCATGAACGGCGAGGCGGAAAGGTCGCTGTATTACATGACGGAGCTTCGCGAGATGCTGACCGAGGACAAGATGCCGGGAATAGAGTACACGGACGTTATGACGGCTATGCTGTACGACGGGCTGATGTCGAAATACAAGGATATGTTCAGCGACAAACTCCTGGAACTGACCCTCGACGGCAAGAAGTACATCGCGCTTTCCATGAACGAGTGGAACATCGAGAAGCCTTTCGCCGGGTGGACGCAGAAAACGGAAGGAGACCAGGGGGCGCTATACTATTGCAGTGACGACAAAACGGTCATCGACGACCTGCACGGCCAGATGGTATTCTCTTTTTATGGCGACAAAGACGGCGTCAAGCCACAGGACACCGCAAACACGCGGCTGATTACCGTTACGCCCGAGTGCCGTCAGCAGCTGGTAAAGGCATACCGCAAATACATGAAGAAGTCTAAGAAGAACAAGTAAATGAACGGTGATGGCCGCTGAGGCCTGCGAAGGGCTTCCCGGCTCCCACGTCAAATTCTGTAAAGTCCCCAACTACGGCAACGTATTCGGCAGCTCCATGGCGGAGTACTTATACCGAAAGTGTTCGAGAAAAAAGAGTATCTTTGTATTCGTTATGGAAAAGAAAACCAAAAGAAGATTTGACTGGGGCAGTTTTTTTGTGACCGTACTGGGTACCGCCATCGGTGTGGCGCTCACCTTCATCGTGAGCGGAATACTGGAGCGCCGGAACAAGGCGCAAGCCCAGCGGCTCACGGCCATCATGGTCATTCACGACATAGACAATTCCGTCGAGATTATGAAACACATGAAGGCGGAAGAAGAACGGAATGGCGAATTGCTGCGCTCAGCCCTGAAACAAAGGGACCATCTGGAAGGGATGCCGTTCGACACGCTCTACAGCGTCCTGGGCATTCTGGCAGATTCCCATTCGGATTTCAGCTTCGATACATCCAAGGAGAAGATTTTCAACAGTGACCTGGACACCTGGCAGAATCTTGGCAACATGTCGTTCCTGGACAATGCCCAGAATTTCTATCATTACAGGCAGGGGTTTCAGGAGGGCATGAATCAATCGACGATGTGGGAGAAACCCATTCCCAACGAAGAGTACATGCAATTGATCATGCGTGCCGAATGGGCGACGGAGGAAGATTTTGCTGCCGCCATACAGCCGTTCCTGAGAGAGAAACTCCACGAAAACAGGGTTGCCTACTACATCAACACTTCTACAAGTCGGCTGAACTATATGACCCAGATGCTTGACTATTGGACCGGGCTGAACAACGAGAACAAGTTCCTGATGGGCATCTCGGACCGGGAGTTGGAAGACTATGTCAACAATATCAACAAGAAGGGTGTTCCCTTGAACCGGTCGAAACTGCTGGGCCATTGGGTTTTGAATGTAGGGGATCAAACCAAGGAATATGACTTCCATTCAGACCACGGTTATGACTTTTCCAGTGACTACGCGCCTGCTTTCGTAAAGTCGATGTTCTTTTCCGGCAAGCTGAAGATTAGGTTCTCCTATCGTGGAAAATGGGCTTTCCAGGGTGATTCGCTGGTTTTGACCCCCGACTACAATACGGCAGATATGACTGTTGACGCCAGCGGTATGGTGCCGGAAGAAAACATGCAGGACAGCCTGGACGCCTGGGTAATCCGATATCGGGAGCAGTCGATAAACAACTTCAAGGAAATGGCGGACAAAGGGGAAAAATATACCGTCAAACCTCTCCTGGACTCTTCCCACGACAAAATGGAATGGACCGAACCCGACGGGAAGGTGCGTTACCTGAAGCGAAAGCAAGAATAAGCTGCTGTAGAACCCGGACGTAGAGCATAATGACTGCTGGGGAGAGTTTACTATCGATGGGCAGAAACGCCGCTACGACCTCACCCTAGACACCCGCAAAGTCCTATTCGTCCCCTACACCACCCCGGCTCTCATCCGTAACATTCATGCTACGCTTCTGGAACACTTCCCCGGGCGCCGGCAAGGGCTGGTATAGTATAGGAAAGATGCATAGATAATCCTATATCAACCCCTTGTCCGTCCTAAATATTCTTGTTCATTATGCCGAACTTTGCTGCCATAAGTAGCACGGTATGAACAATAAACACCTATACTGCATCGCAGCGGCTCTCTGGGGCATCCCCGGAATAATCATCACAATTAAGGGCATTCGGTCGTACGCCACTATGCCCATAACCAATCTTTGGTGGCTGCTGCTCATTACTGCGGGCGTACTGGCCGGTTTCTTTTTTATGTTCAAGCGCATTGTCGACAGGTACTCCAAGCGTATATCCTCCCTTCCGGAAAAAACTTCAATATGGCAAACTTTTCCGCTTCGGGGATGGATACTGATTATATTTATGACCTGTCTGGGCATTACACTCAGGTTCGTTCCTGGAATTCCTCCGGCATTCACGGCTTCTTTCTATTCCGGGCTCGGCCCGATGCTGATATTTGCCGCCTGTCGTTTTATTTTACACAAATAACAAGTATGAGAGGGTTTATTACGGCTTCACTCTTCCTGCTGCTTACAGTGACTGCTGTGGCACAGCAGAAGAAGATTATTCGCGGTTTTGACGGGGGGATGATGGTTCACAGCGGATATCTTTCCGGTACGTTGGATGCG
>JAEELG010000100.1 GCA_016288775.1 Bacteroidales bacterium
CGATGTTCATCACCTGAACTATCTCCTTGATGGGGACGCTCTCGTCGGAGTGGATGGAGAAAGTGGGGTCTTCCTCGTTCTGCAGCAGATCCACGAGAGAGTCCTCCACCTGCTCGCACGGCAGCGGGTTCTCGTCGCCGTTCACGTGGAAGGTGAAGCGGTCTTCGCCCCAGTCCTTGATGGAAACGCTCACGGTAGCCTTGGCGCCCACCTGGCCCGTGCTCTTGGGGAGCAGGAGCTTGAGGGCGTTGGGGTTGACCAGCGTCGAGGTGACCAGGAAGAAGATAAGCAGGAGGAACACGATGTCGGTCATACTCGACATCGACATGTTCGGGTCCGCCTTCGTGATTCGCTTGAGTGCCATTATTCCTCTTCGTTTTTACCGGCAGGCTCGTCCAGCAGGTCCATGAACTCGATGGTGCTGCTCTCCATCTGGAACACTACGTTGGAAACCTTGGAGGTAAGGAAATTGTATCCGAAATAGGCGATGATACCGACGATAAGACCTCCCACCGTGGTGATCATGGCGGTGTAGATACCGCTCGACAGCAGGGTGATGTCGATATTGTTGCCGGCCTGCGACATGTTGAAGAAGGCCTGCACCATACCGATCACGGTGCCGAGGAATCCGATCATGGGGGCGCCGCCGGCGATCATGGCGAGGTAGGGGAGACCCTTCTCGAGGCGGGCCACTTCCACGTTGCCCACGTTCTCCACTGCGGTCTGGATGTCGCCGAGGGGCTTGCCTATGCGGTCGATACCGCTTTCTACCATACGTGCCACGGGAGTGTCGAACTTGGTGCAGAGGGTTTTCGCCGACTTGACCTTGCCGTCATGGATGTAATCGCGGATGTCCATCATGAAATCCTTGTCGATCTTGCCCGCCTGGCGTATCATCCACCACTTCTTTCCGAAGATGTAAATGGCGATAACCGAAAGAAGGAGCAGCACCAGCATGAGCCAGCCGCCCTTGAGGGCCATGTCAATCAGGGAGTAGGACATCTCCTGAGGCACCGGAGTGGCCTGAACCGCGTCCACGATGTCGGCCTGAAGTAAGAAAGATAACATAACTCGATATAGTCTATATATTCACGAACCTACAAATATAATAATTTTTCTTGATTATTCCCGCAGAAACCATGTCCCAAGGCAATCTTTTTGGCTTGGCTGCCCCCCCTCTGCAGTCTTTATTCACGCTCGGTTACAAATCAGGCCTTTTTTGCATCCTAACGCATTATTATCAGCGGTTCGGTCACAAAACAACCCGTTTTTGTGACCGAACTCTTCTTTTGACGATTCTCAAATAGCCGACTATAAGAACGAGAAACGAAGCATCTCATTATTGACTTTGATTACTCCTTCATCTGCTCTGCAAGGAGGTTTTCCAGATCATCCCTGTTCATTTTGCCATCGAGGTAGATGAAGGTCGTTTCGTTTGCTTCGTCGGCGATCATGACGAAGCCGTTGACGGTCTTGTCGTCACCGACCGTATACATTCTTACGATTTCGCCGGCGTCTTTGGCCTCCATCAGGAGTTCATAACGCCCGCTCGAAACAAACCTCTCTGCCTCGGCTTTGAGTTCTGCGTTGATCTTCGGATTCTCGCTGTCGATGAGGTACAGGCCGGACAGGGATTGAATAATCGGAGCCAGATTGATATCTTCGCCTTCGACACTGAGCTCCGGAATCTTGCCGATGAGGCGGAACATAGCAGGAGAAATATAGACGGCGCTGACGCCCTCTGCTTCGGAATACTTTTGATAAATGCTTTTCCCGTTCTGGGCGAAAGATGCTATCGTTGTGAGCAGCAGGGCTGCAAGTATGGCTATACGTTTCATTATTTGCTGATTTTATTGATGATTTGGGCTGGCATTTCTGCGGTTTCACCGGCCTTGGCGGCCAGGTCCACGCCGACGGCCATTTTGTCGGATATTCTTTTGAAAGTTTCTTCCACCTGTGCGTAAGCAAGATAGGGATCATCGAAGGTGTCCTTGAGAACAGCCTCACCGTTTTTGGGAATGATGGTCACTGCTGCAAGACCTGCCGCAACGGCAAGGACAGCGTACGGCGCCAAGTGGACGAAGGATCGCTTGGATGTGTACTCCACCGCAGCCTTCGCGGCAAGACTCGCCTTTATGCGGTCTTCAAGACCACGCGGCACTTGGACATCTTCCGCCATGGCGGCCGATTCCAGCTCGTCCGGTTCCATTAGTTCTATGTCTTCAATCCTTTTCATGCTTTCGATTTGATTTTGGATCGCGCCTGTGACATCAGGACGCGACAGGTGATGTAATTCATTCCGGTCATCCCGGCTATCTCTTCATAGGAAAGCCCTTCGACCGTGCGGAGAATAAGTACTTGCCTTTGCCGTTCCGGCAGGGCCTTGACCGCTTCCAGCACTTTGTCAAGACGCGTTCTGGCATCAATGGTATCCTCTGTCTGCGGCATGAATGCCTTTTCGGGCAGTACGGCGTGATAGCTTAGGAACTGCACTCTCCGGATGCGGTCCAGACACAGGTTCTTCAGCATCCGTATGCAATAGGCTTTCGGAAGCCGCACTCCGTCCAGCCTTTCCCTTGATTCCCAGAGCTTCAGATACACCTCCTGTACCGCATCCTCCGCTTCCGTTTCGGATTCCAGCATATAATAGGCTATCCGATACAGAGTCTCGGCAAGCGGGAGATAATCCTTATTGAAACGGGACTCAGTCATTGAATGCCTGCTTTGCTAC
Source organism: Bacteroidales bacterium (assembly GCA_016288775.1). Lineage (GTDB taxonomy): Bacteria > Bacteroidota > Bacteroidia > Bacteroidales > UBA932 > Cryptobacteroides. Next base: position 2,732 of record JAEELG010000100.1, read on the forward strand.
GACATCCATCGAGATGGAACCGAAAATGCAGATGAGGGCACAGTCGGACGGCGAGTACATTACGAAATTCTGTAACTTATCCGATTTCTCGTCCATTACCCCGTAGATCTTCATTTTGTCTCCGGAATCGCTCGCTTCCATGAGCATATCCGAACCGGATAGTGCCCTTTCCAGCCTGCGGGAAATAATCGCTTTGTCTGAACCGGAACAATCTTCGAAATCCAGTACCGTTATTCCACGGATTCCGTTCATTATCTTCAAGGCCTCCCGGGCATCTGGATCATTGATTGCCGCAATCCGGACAGCGCCTTTTAGAGCAGCGGTTGCAATTCGCCCGAGATTGACCACTTCCACCCCTTCGTAGTGGCGACAATCAGAAATGACTGTAATAATACTGGTGGAAGTAACAGTCTTAGTACGCGTTCCCGCCAAGGCGGAAAGAGAGGCCAAAATGCCTATTATCAGTAAAATACGTTTCATGATAAATGTTTTGCATAACCAGTCGCACCTTGCGCGCTTTCGGTGCGACCTGATAATAAGACGTACAGCCTCTGATTTTGTTAATCCCCGGCGAAGCTAAATGACTTCGATGTTGCCGGAGCGGAGCCAGCCCTGGCGGCCGTCGGCGAGTTCGATGTTCTGCCAGTCGCCCACCTGCTCCAGGAGCTTGACCTTGGTGCCCTCATGGAGCACGAAGAGGTTGACGCCGCTGCCTGGGGAGCTGGTGACTTCCGAAACCGGAGCCGTGACTATGGCGCTGTCGTGCCTGAGCCCGTCGGAACGCTGCCAGAAGGCGAAATACAGGCACAGCAGGGTCAGCAGCAGCGTCACCAGTCCGGCGAAGAATCCGGCCTTGCGGGCGCCGCCCCTGCCTAGCAGGAACAGCAGTGCCAGGGCCAGTGTGGCGGCCAGCAGCACCAGGCACAGCACGGCCCACACGTTCGACGGCAGCAGCCAGCAAACCTTGCGCCCCCACTGCTCCAGGAAGAATTCCGGCACTTCCTCGATGCGGTCCTGTATCTGCGAGTTCACGAATTCCAGGTTCACCCTGGCGTCTTCGTACGAAGGATTCACCTTAAGCGCCCGCTCGTACCAAAGAATGGCGTGGGCGGGGTCGGAAGCCTTGTAACAGGCGTTGCCTATGTTGTAATATAGCTCGGCGCTCTCCAGCCCGGAGCCGGCGATTCCGGTCCAGGCCTGACGGGCTTCGTCCCAGCGGCCGCCGGCGTATGCGGCGGTGCCGGCGTTCCACAGCGAATCTGCGGGAGCGGACGCCTGAGCGCCCAGCGGCAGGAGGGCTACCAGCAGCGCCAGCACTGCGGCGCGCCCCGAAGCTGAAGGTTTCCTTCTCATGGCGGAGTCGATTTCGGAAATGACGTTCACTGCGCCCTCGTAATGGGCGTTCATGGCCTCATGCCCTTCGGAAGGTGCATAGCGGGCGAATTCGCAGGCGTCCAGCAGGGCGACAAAACGCTCAGCCTGCTCCTGCGACGCTCCTCCCTCCGTAAGCCGCTCGCTGATGTTTTCCTTGCTCAGGTCGGCTGCTGGCATATTGAGCTTGTCGCTCACGAATCCCAGCAGCGCCTTGTGCAACTCCTCATAGAAAGCGGTGTAGAGGTCTTTCTGCAGGAACTCCCCGGCCTGTGACAGACGCTTGCGCGCCATCTTGGTGGCGGCCCTGTTCTTGCTGCCGGCGACGTCGGCGCGGCGGGCGGCGAGCTTGCGGGTGGCGAAGTAAACGGCCGCAGCGACGGCGCACAGCAGCGCCGCGATCAACCAGAAGAGCCCGGAGCCAACGAAGAAATACCCCGCCTTGGTGAACGGCGGCTTGCGTGTGGCTATGAAACGTATGTCGGAGCCCAGGTCGCGTACGTCCTTGCGCGAAGGGTTCACGACCAGCGTGCCGCCTCCCTGGACGGTCGCGGTCTCGGCCCCCTTGCTGACGCGGAGCGGCATGGCCTCGCTGCGGAGCGTGACGTACTTGCCCGCCGAAACGTCGTAGTAGCTGTATTCCACCGGCCCCACGGTGAACTCGCCGTGGCTGCGGGGGATGAACGGGTATTCAAAGGTCCTGCCCCCGGCGGAGTCGGACGACTTGACGTCGTAAACCTCGAAATCCGGAGGGAAACTGATTTTGGGCGCCTCCAGCAGGGAGATGTTGCCCTTGCCGGTGACGGTCACCTTTAGCGATGCTGCGTCGTGGGTGCGCAGGGAGTCGGTGCTCAGCGAGGCGCTCATCTTGAAGTTGCCGACACCTCCGCCGAACGATGCGGGCGCACCGGCCGGCAGCTTGGAAACGTGGATCTTGATTGCGGGCGTCGAAACCCGCTTGCGTATGGTGGTGTACTCGTCCTGGAAGAAGCTGTCGAAGATGCTGCCGCTGTTGCGGTTGCGTGAGCGCACGTTCACCAGGCACACCAGCTCGGCGGAGTCGATGACGATGTCGCCGGACTGCTGGGGTATCAGCGTCCAGCCTCGCAGAACGGCGGCGTCGTAGATGCGGTCGCCTATGCTCTCGCGATGAAATTCGATATTGCTGGGAGACTGCGTTTCCTGGCTCCAGAAGCCGTTGAAGGCAGGGAAGTGGGCGTCTTCGAATCCCGCTATGTTCACCCGGTGATAAAGTTTGAGCGTGGCGGTTATCGTCTCGCCAACCACGGCCTTGGTCTTGCTTACGTTAAGCCGCATGAAGATATCCTCTCCCGGAACTGTTCCGGTGCTCCCGGCGTCCTGGGACTGGGAGGCTCCGCCCGACTGCTGCTGTGCCCCTGACTGCTGCTGTGCGCCGTTGGACACCACCTGCACGGTGGCGCGGCGGGAGCTGATATGCTCGCCCTTGAGCGTGGCGGTGGCCGCAGGCAGCTGGAAGGTGCCGGTGCTTCGCGGCATAAGCACGTAGGTGTAGGTGGTCTGCGAAGACTGTGTCTTCTTGCCGTTCACTATGCTGATGGAGCTGGAAGTGCCTTTCTGGGGCCCCCAGACGAGCTGGAAATCGTCTCCGGGCTCCCACTCGAAGTTGGACGGGCGGCCTTCGCCTTCGATTACGAATGTCACGCTGAACTGCTCGTCCACGGCAACGAGATTCTGCACGTTGACCTGGATGGCGTTCTGCGCGGCGGCGCCAAAGGCACCTGCGAGAAGAAGCAATATAGTGGCTAAACGTCTCATACTACCAATTCTTGTCTTTCTGGCGGGACTTCAGGGCGGCGGCCTTTTCCTTGTTGACCTTGTCCTGAGTCTCCTTTTCCTTGGCCTGGATGGCCTTCAGCATCTGCTGGGCTTGCTGGGGCGATATCTTCTGCTCTTGCTGCTGCTGATCCTGCTGATCCTGGTTCTGGTCTTGATTCTGATCCTGATTCTGCTGCTGGTCCTGGTTCTGGTCCTGCTGATCCTGCTGTTGATCCTGCTGTTGGTCCTGCTGTTGGTCCTGGTTCTGATTCTGGTCCTGGTTCTGCTGGTTGTCGCCACCGCCGCCGTTCTGCTGGTTTTCCAGCATCTTCTTGGCGTAGATGTAGTTCTCCTTGGCGTCCAGGTCGTCGGGGTGCAGCAGCAGCGACTCCTTGAATTCCTTCACCGCTGTGCCGTAGTCCTTCTTCTGGAGTGCGACATCGCCGCGGTTGTAATGCCATTCGGCGGCATTCGGCCCTGCGGAAGCCATCTCCTTGACGCGGTCAAGTGCCTTCTCCGCGCCGTCCCAGTCCTGCTGGCGGTAGAGCGTCGAAGCCAGGTTGTAGTTGCCGGCCACGGAGGTCGAGTCCTTGACCACCGCTTTGCGATAGTCAATCTCGGCTTCGCGGTATGCCTCTTTCTTGAACTTGCGGTTGCCTGCACGCACCTCCCTGCGGTCGGTCTGAGCCGACAGCACGGAGCTCGTTATCAGGAGCAGCAAGGTTATGTGAATCAGATACTTCATTCGAACAGTCTCCTTTTGTGACGCCTTTCGCCGATGAGCATTTCAAGCACCAGCAGGGCCAGTGCGGCGCCGAAGAAATACATGAACAGTTCGTCGTATTCCTCGAACACTATGGAACTGTAGCGCTCGGCCTCCATCTTCTTGATGTCTTCGACAATAGGGCCCAGGCCGAATTCCTCGCCTCCGGCGTGGACGTAAGCGCCTCCGCCCACGTCGGCTATCTTGCGCAGCGTGCCTTCGTCGAGCCGCGACACCACGATGTTGCCTTCGGAGTCCTTGAGGAGCTCGCCGTTCACCGGGATGGGCTGGCCCTGCACGGAGCCTACGCCGATGGTGTACACCTTGATTCCGAGTTCCGCAGCCTGGCGCGCCGCGTCGACGGCGTCGTCCTCGTGGTTCTCGCCGTCGGTTATCACTATGATGGCCCGGCTCTTCTCGCTCTGGGCGCTGAAGCTCTTGGCGGCGGTGAGTATGGCGTCGCCGATCGCGGTGCCCTGCACGGGCACGGAACCGGTGTCGATATTGCCAAGGAACATCTTCGCCGACACGTAGTCGGTGGTGATAGGCAGCTGCACGAACGAGGTTCCGGCGAAGATTATCAGGCCGATACGGTCGCCCTCCAGTTTGTCGACCACGCGCGAAATCGCCAGTTTGGCGCGGTCCAGACGGCACGGGGTGTAATCCTCGGCCAGCATGGAATTGGACACGTCGAGGCAGATCATGATCTCAGCTCCCTTGGCCTCGTGCTCCTTGAGCTTGGCGCCCATCTGCGGGCGGGCGATGCCGATAACGAAGGCCATGAAGGCCAGGGCGAACAGGATGATGCGCACCCAGCCCTTGGCGCCCGACCACGACGGCATGAGCTGGCGGACCAGCTCCTCGTCGCCGAACTTGCGTATGCGGTGCCTGCGGAGAGCCCGCAGGATTCCGTAAACCACGGGGATGACCGGCACCAGGAACAGCAGCCACAGATATGCGGGTGAAGCAAAGTACAGCATTACGGCATCCTCCTTATGGCTAAGCGGACAAGCAGTTCCAGAAGCAGGCAGATAAGTGCCGCCAGGGCGTACTTGCCGAACAGTTCTTTATAGACGGGGAAGCTGTCGATGGTGGTGCGGGCCTTCTCCATCTTGTTGATCTCGGAATAGATCTCCGACAGCTTGGTGTTGTCGGTGGCGCGGAAGTAGCGGCCTCCGGTGGCGTCGGCTATCTTCTTCAGAAGGTCTTCGTCGATCTCTACCTTCATCTGCTGGACATCCATTCCCCAGGGGGTGATTACCGGGTACGGGGCCATTCCGTTGGCTCCCACGCCTATGGTGTAAACCCTTATCCCGTAAGTCTTTGCGATTTCCGCTGCGGTCTGTGGAGCCACCTCTCCGGAGTTGTTCACGCCGTCGGTCAGCAGGATCACCACACGGCTCTTGGCGTCGGAATCCTTCATACGCGCAACTGCGGTAGCGAGACCGTTGCCGATGGCGGTGCCGTCCTCGATGAGTCCCGTCTGCACCTCCTTCATAAGGTTGATGAGGGTGGCGCGGTCGGTGGTCAGCGGGCACTGGGTGTAGCTCTCGCCGGCGAACACCACGATTCCCATGCGGTCCGAGGGTCTCTGGGCGATGAATTCGATGGCGATGTCCTTGGCGGCGCTGATGCGGTCGGGCTTGAAGTCGCGCGCCAGCATACTGGTGGAAACGTCCATCGCCAGCACTATGTCGATGCCTTCCGTGTCGATCTTTTCCACTTCGGAGCTCGAACGGGGGCGTGCGATGGCTACGATGATAAGCACGAGCGCCGCTGTGCGCAGGGCGAACGGCAGATGCCTCAGAACGGCCAGCGGCGTCATTCCGGAGGCCATCCAGGGGGCGGAGGTCGATACCCGCATGTGCGGCTTGCGGCCCCGCAGCTCCATCCAGATGTAATGCAGGAGAAGCAGCACGGGCACGGCAAGCAGCCACAGCAGTTTAGGATACTCGAAGAACATCAGTCGTCTGCGGCCTCCTGTCCGCCTGCTTCCTTTTCAAGGTCGGCCTGATAGGTCGAGGTAACGAATCCTACGGCCAGCGGCAGGGCCTTTGCGTTGTCCTCGTCGCTGACTATATGCTTGGCGAATTTCACGAAGTCGGCCCTTTCAAATAGATCCTTGAGCGAGCCGTACATCTCCGGCGTGATGTCCTTGTCGGCCTTGAGCGCGTCGAAGAGCTCGGCGGTGGTCATCTCGGGGGCGTCGACCCCGAAGCGGTCTTCCATGTAGAACTTGAGGGCGTCGGTGATGCCGGAGTAGAAAGTCTTCTGCTTCTCGGGCGCCCAGAACTTGTCGGAGCGGTATTTGTCGAGCTCGCGCAGAGCTACGATGTAGGCGGGATCCTTGGGCTTGAGGGCCTCCTGCCTGCGCTTTGATGCGCGCACGCCGAGCCAGACAAGCAGGGCGACCAGCGCCGCCGCCAGCAGGCCTCCGCCTATCCATGGCATCAGCTCCCTGAAGGTCACGGGGTAGAGGATCTGCCCCTTGATGTCGTGGATTTCGAAGGTGGCGGTATCCACCGGCATGGTCTTGACGTCCATGCTCAGGCCCTTGAAGATCAGGGTGTCGTCCTTGCCTTCGAAGCTGCGGACCACCGGCAGGTCGGGAAGCTCGTAGGTGCCTTCCTCGAAGGGTGCGAGCAATATCGATGCATAGATGTCGAAAGGCTTGCGCAGCGTCTTTTCGGCCGCCTTGGCGTTGCGGGAGTGGATCGTGCGCCCGCGTACCAGGGTGTCGAGCTGCCAGTTGCCTACTATCGTGAGGGTGTCGTTGCTGAGACCTCCCAGGTCGGGCAGGGCTATGCCGGTGCCTTTCTGTACGTCCTTGAGCGTCAGCCCGTATCGCATCTGGTCGGCGATGAGTATGGAGTCGCGCTTCTGCATCTGCTGCAGGGTCGCGTCGCCCCCCGGAACGAGTTCCAGCATCGCCGCCAATATGAGTGTCAGTATCATCATTTGTGTGCGAATAGCGCCATCAGGCCCTTGACGTAGTCCTGGTCGGTGGCAATGTCAACACTGTCTATCTGATATTTGTTGAGGAGCTTTTCTTCCTTCTGCTGGAGGCCTGCGAACCATGAGGAGTAAGCCTTGCGCATGCGTGCGGAGTCGGTATTCACCCAGGCCCCGCGGCCGCTTTCGGCGTCCTTTATGTGCACCAGGCCAACGGGAACGAGCTCCCTTTCGCGGGGGTCGTGGACCTTGATCACCGACAGGTCGTGGCGTCCGGCGGCCACCTTGAGGGCCTCCTCGTAGCGGGGGTTGCCGTCGGCGTCGACGTCAATCATGTCGCTGAGTATGAATGCGGTACACTTCTTCTTGATGGCGTTGGTAAGGTAGCGCATCGCCCCGCCTATGTCGGTGCCGTCGGAGACGGGCTGGAGCTGCAGCATCTCGCGTATTATATGCAGGAGGTGGCTGCGGCCTTTTGCCGGCGGGATGAATTTCTCCACGCGGTCGCTGAAGAAGAGGGCCCCGACCTTGTCATTGTTGAGGATGGCGCTGAAGCTGAGCACCGCGGCTATTTCCGCGATGCGTTCGCGCTTGGTCTGGCCAACGGAGCCGAACAGCCCCGAGCGGCTTACGTCCACCAGCAGCATCACGGTGAGCTCTCGCTCCTCTTCGAAAACCTTGACATAAGGGCTGCGCAGGCGTGCGGTGACGTTCCAGTCCATGGAGCGCACGTCGTCGCCCCATTGGTATTCGCGCACCTCGCTGAACGCCATTCCGCGCCCCTTGAAGGCGGAATGGTATTCTCCTGCGAAGATCTGGTGGCTCAGCGCCTTGGTCTTGATCTCGATCTTGCGGACCTTCTTGATTAATTCCTCGGTTGTCATTAATCTACGGTACGATCACTGCGTTGATGACCTTCTCGATAATCTGTTCGGTGGTGACGTTCTCGGCCTCGGCCTCGTAGGTGAGTCCGATACGGTGGCGGAGCACCTCGTAGCACACGGCGCGCACGTCTTCCGGAATCACGTAGCCCCTGCGCTTGATGAAGGCGTATGCCTTGGCGGCGAGGCTGAGCGAGATGCTGGCACGCGGCGAAGCGCCGAACCCGATGAGGTTCTGAAGCTCTCCGAGGCCGTATTCGCCGGGGGTGCGGGTGGCGTAAACGATGTCTACGATGTAGCGCTCGATCTTTTCATCCATATACACTTCGCGCACAAGCTTGCGGGCGCGGACTATGTCTTCGGGGCTGACCACCGGATTGGGCTGGGGGAACTCGCCGCTGTTGTTCATGCGGACGATGAGTTTCTCCTCCTCCTTCTTGGGGTAGTCGACGAGAACCTTCAGCATGAAACGGTACACCTGGGCCTCGGGCAGGGGATAGGTACCCTCCTGCTCCACGGGGTTCTGGGTTGCCATCACGAGGAAGGGCTCAGGGAGCTTGTAGGTCTGGTCGCCAAGGGTTACCTGGCGTTCCTGCATGGCCTCGAGCAGCGCCGACTGCACTTTTGCGGGGGCGCGGTTGATTTCATCGGCCAGCACGAAGTTGGCGAAGATGGGGCCTTTGTGGACCTCGAACTCCTCTTTCTTCTGGGAGTAGATGAGGGTGCCGGTGACGTCGGCCGGGAGCAGGTCAGGGGTGAACTGTATGCGGCTGAACTTGGCGTTGACCGCCTTGGACAGGGTGCTGATTGCCAGGGTTTTGGCGAGACCGGGCATGCCTTCGAGGAGGATGTGGCCGTCGGCCAGGAGGGCTATCATCAGATTCTCCACGAGGTGTTTCTGGCCCACGATGACCTTGCCCATTTCAAGTGACAGAATGTCTACGAATCCGCTTTCTTTCTGGATGCGGTCGTTGAGTTCCTTGATGTTTACGCTTTCCATATTTTGCTTTTCAGTGTTTTGCGTGTTGTGCGCGTAACACCTCTGCAAAAAATGTGCCCGAAGCGTGTGTGTGGGAAGCGGTTTCTAATACCGGATATCAGTGAGGAAAAGGGCGTGGCCGGGAACGGATTCGCCGGCCTCGCTGCGGCGGGATTCACGGGCGGAGTCGTCGTAGCGGGTTTCCTGCGGCGGAAGGATCAGGGACGCGAATTCGTCGGTGCTGCGGCGCCCGCGGCCGACTTCGAGGAGCGTTCCCACTATGGCGCGGACCATGTTCCGCAGGAACCTGTCGGCCTCGATGACAAAACGCCAGTACGGCACCCCTGACGTGTCTGACGCCGAAGGAAGAGTGTCCACGGGCACCCGAAGAATTGGGGAAAAGGGTGCCCGTGGACACTCTTCCTCCGGCTTGCCGGCGGCGGGGACCGGGTAGCATGGCTCCCAGCGGGCGGTGAAGACTGTGCAGACGGAGGTTTTGTTGTCGCCGCCGGACTTCTCGAAACAGCTGAAGTCGTGGGTGCCGAGGAGCGCCCCGGCGGCCCGGTTCATGGCGTCGAAGTCCACCTCCGGATATGCGTAATAATATGAATAGCGTTCACAGAACGGGTCCTTGACGCGATGCAGGTAGTAGGTGTACTGCCGGCGCACCGCATCGAAACGGGCGTTGAAGTCGGGAGCTGCCGGAGCAATCTGCAGAATGCAGACCGACTTGGGGAGGATGGCGTTCAGCTTGAAGCGCAATTGCTTGCAGTCCAGTGAATTATCTTTTGCGGCCAGGGGTTCTGGGACGGGCCCGTCGAAATCGAAGTGGGCCACGTAGAAGCTCGCGCTGACGCCGGTGTCGGTGCGTCCGGCGCCTGTAACCGGCACCCGGTCGCGCAGCAGCGTGCCAAGGGCACGTTCCAGCGTCTCCTGTACGGATGGATCCTTGGGCTGAATCTGCCAGCCGCAGAATTCGGCACCGTCGTAAGACAATTCAAGCCGGTATCTCATATCTTTAATTCTTTACCTTCGGAGGAGCCTGGGTGGAGGCGATGATGCCCTGGGCCACGCCGATGCGCTGCAGGGCGAACGTCCGCAGGTCTTCCCAGCGGTAGTAGTAAGGAGTGCCGCAGTCGGCTATCGGCAGGGCCATGTCGCGCTCGTTGTACATCATGCGCACCAGCACGTCGCCGGCGCAGTTGCGGTAGAACACGAACTGCACGTTCAGCGACATCGGAAAGTCGTAGCTCCGGAACACGTCCTTCACCTGCGACGGGCTGCCCGCAGGGATGTTGTATCCGTCGATATCGAGCAGCGCCAGCAGCGACATAACGATGATGTCGTGCCCGAAGCGCAGGCGTGCGGCGTACTCGCCGGAGGCTATGTCGGAGTCGGCCTTGTCCAGGATGTCCTGCATCGTGCGCCACACGAACGCCCACTGGCGGCCTTTCTGGAAGAGGGTGTCGGCGCCCTTTGAGGCGAAGAAGCGGAAGTTGTAGCACTCAAACATGCGGCAGCGCTCCTCGTGGGGGAAGAATTCCCAGAGGTCGTCGGTAATCTTCCCGTTGCACTGGAGGCCTGCGGCGATGGCGAAGAGGGCCTTTTCAAGATGGATTCCGTCGTAGATTTCGTCGAGCAGCGACAGGTCGGTGATCAGCGGAGCGAAGACCACATCAGGGCGCTGCAGGGAGTCGCACATGTGGTGGTAGGCCTTCTGCCAGTATGCGTATTTGTTGTTGTAGCCTTCGTCGGTGGGCTGTACGTCGGGGTTGTAGAGCGAGAACGGGTTGAGGTAGCCCATCGCGGCGTTGCTTGCCTGCTTGGAGACCTGCAGCTTCGGGTTTTCGCGCAGCAGCTGGTCGGTGAACGCCGACATCGTGAGGATGCAGCGGGGGACGATGGTCGATTCCGCATCTATGCGGGCGTTCTTCCGGAACAGTCTGGGGTAGTTGCGGTACATGTTGTGCGCAATCTTGTACTGCTGCCCGAATCCCAGGTCGCAGAGGTCGCCGGCACGGTTGTGAAGCTCGGGATAGATGGCCTGGAAGCGCCTCAGCAGGTCTTTTCCGCGTTCGGTAAGCTGTCCGCGCCCTGCGGCGGTCTCCAGCAGTTTCAGGATGTTGTCGAAGTCGGCCTCGGAGGAGTGGTTGCGCGCCCCGTGCCTCCCGTAGTGGCTGATATAGAACGGTTTGTATCCGCGTGGCGCCTCGGCGTGAGCCGGAATCCCGTCGTGGTTGTACATATAGAAGACGGCCCCCGCGCGGTTGGGGTCCTGCCGGATTTCTTCGAAAGCGTCCCTCGTCTGTCCGGAAGCATGAACGGTAAACAGGGCCAGAAGCGAAGCCGCCAGAAATAATGCTGTGCACTTTCTCATGATTCTGCGAAAATAGCAATATTTTTTATAAATTTGTGTTGTATGAGACAACTGACAATTATCGCGGCCCTTCTTGCGGCCGTTCTGGGCGTGCAGACCGCCGCCGCAGAGGGCAACTCCGCCCGCACCGTCATCAAGAGCGTAACCGTCGGCACTGAAGGGGGCAAGATGCTGACCTGCAAAGATATAATCAGCCGCCACATCTATCCTTCCCAGTCTTTCCACGGATGGACGGAGGCGTCCGAACTCACGGACAAGCCGCAGCGCCCGGCGTTCCGCAAACCCGTGCTGCCGGTGTCTCCCAACCCCGAGGTTACCTATGGAAAGGTGCCTTCCCGCAACGAGTTCGGCATCGGGAGCGGATGGTACCCCTCGCCCGACGGCAGCCTGCTGGCGGTCTACCGGGTCGACGAGACCGCGGTGGGTTCGTTCCCGCTGCTCGACATCAACGCCCGCGCCGGCAAGCTCAAGAGCATCAAGTATCCCATGAACGGCATGCCTTCCGAGCACGTGTCGCTCTGCGTCTGCGACACCCTGGGCAACATGCTCAACACGCTGGATGTCACCGATTTCGACGACGAGCGCTACCTTGCCGGAGTGAGCTGGACGCCCGACTCCCGCGGCCTGCTGGTGCAAGTGGTGGACCGTGCCCAGCACGAGATGCACCTGAATCTGTACGACGCCGCAGACGGCCGTTTCCTGCGCACGCTGTTCGAAGAGCGCAACGACGCCTGGATCGAGCCCCGCGACGGCGTGTGGTTCGTCAAGGGCACGGAGTTCTTCATCTACCGCACCGACAACCGCGACGGCTTCCGCCAGCTCTATCTCTGCGACCTCGAGGGAGGCATACGCCGGCTGACGGGCTGCGACGCCGACGTATCATACGTCGACAACGACGGCGAGTACGTCTATTACACTTCGGCGGAGGTGTCGCCGGTGGAGAACCATCTCTTCCGCCTTCGTCTGACCAAACTTACCGCATGCCGCAAGCCGCAGGCTCTCAGCAAGATACGCATCGGTGCGCCGCAGCGCCTCACACCCGAGAGCGGCAGCCATTCGGTGCGCATGAGCCCCGACTGCAAGCGTTTCATCGACCGCTGGAGTGCGGTGGACGTGCCCGGAAAGACGGTGGTCCGGCTCGCCGACGGCAGCCTGGAGAAGGAACTCGAGAGCTCTCCGAGCCCCATGGATCCTTACGCTCCGGTTACGGTGGAGATGGGAACGGTCCCTTCCGCCGACCCGGCGTTCCTCAACTACTACCGCATCGTCAAGCCTGCAGACTTCGACCCCTCGCGCAAGTACCCGCTGGTTGTGTATGTGTACGGAGGCCCTCACAGTCAGATGGTTACCGACCGCTGGCTGGGCGGAATCCGCAACTGGGAGCTGCTGATGGCGCAGAAGGGATACGTGCTCTACATACAGGACAACCGTGGCACTGACAACCGCGGCGCCGCTTTCGAGAAGGCCATCAACCGCCGCTGCGGCGTGGCCGAGTCAGCCGACCAGATGAAAGGCCTGGAGCAGCTGATTGCAGAGGGCTGGGTCGACACCGCCCGAATCGGCGTGGTAGGCTGGAGCTACGGCGGATTCATGACCATCACCCTTGCCACCCGCTATCCCGACACCTTTAAGGCGGCGGCATGCGGTGGCCCGGTGATCGACTGGAAGTGGTATGAAGTTATGTACGGCGAGCGGTACATGGACAACCCGGAGACCAACCCCGAGGGCTTCGCCGAGACCTCGCTGGTCGACAAGGCGCCGCTGCTAAAGTGCAGGCTGCTTATCTGCCAGGGCATGGAAGACAACACAGTGCTGCCCATCAACTCATTGAGTTTCATGCAGTCCTGCGTCGAGCACAACGTGCTGGCCGACTACTTCCCTTATCCGCGCAGCGAGCACAACGTTTCCGCTCCCTGGCGCGAGCAGCTGTATCTTAAACTCACCGACTTTTTCGAGACCTGGCTGTAATGGATTACGACGCGCTGGTTGCGCAACTCTTCGAACGCCACCGCAGCGTGCAGACTGCGGGTTTCTCGGGTGACGCTTACAAGCCCGGGCTGGAGGCCATGGAGGCGTACGCTGCCTTCCTGGGGCATCCGGAGAGGCGGTTCCGCAGCATCCACGTCGCCGGCACCAACGGCAAGGGCTCGGTCTGCTCCATGCTCGCCGCCGCACTCGCCGGCCTTCCCGCCGGTTCTGCCGGCCGCGGCCTCCGCGCCGGCCTCTACACTTCCCCGCACCTCCTGGATTTCCGTGAGCGGATGAAGGTCATCGAATCTCCGGCGAGCACTGGTTTCAGGGAGATTCCCCGGGAGGCGGTGCAGGAGTTCCTGGAGAACTACGACCGTGAGGGCCTGACGTTTTTCGAGGTGACGACCGGCATGGCGTTCCGGTGGTTCGCCGACGAGCAGGTGGACGTGGCCGTCATCGAAACAGGCCTCGGCGGGCGCCTGGACAGCACCAACATAATCACCCCGGAACTCAGCGTCATAACGTCCATCGGACTGGACCACTGCGCCTTGCTGGGCAACACCCGGGCCGAAATCGCCGCCGAGAAGGCCGGAATCTTCAAGCCCGGCGTGCCCGCGCTCGTTTGGGGCCGAGACCCCGAGACGCAGCCGGTGTTCGAAGCCTCCGCGGAACGCATCGGCGCGCCGCTGTATTTCGCAGAAGACTTCGAAATCCCCGAAATGCCGGAACTCGACCTGTCCGGCCCTTGCCAGGACCTCAACTTCCGCACAGTCTGCGCCGCGCTGGAAATTCTGTCCACGCGCCGTCAAACCCAAAGCGCTGACAATCAACGACTTCCTTCAATAGCCTGCCCTCAAAACACCGCAGGCATTTCGCGTAAATGGCTGACGGACAACGTATTGACTTTGCTGTCCAACGCCGGGCGCATCACCGGCTTCATGGGCCGGTGGCAGATTCTACGCCAGCAGCCGCTCACCATCTGCGACATCGGCCACAACCCCCCGGCGCTCAAAGAGAACTTCGCCCGCCTCGCCTCCCTCCGCAAGCCTCTGCTTGTGGTCTATGGCGTAATGGCCGACAAGGACGTGGACTCCATTTCGCACCTCCTTCCGGCTGACGCGAAATACTTTCTGGTCGCACCCGACACCCCGCGGGCCATGTCGGCGCAGGACTTGGCACTGAAATTGAAAAACCTCGACTGTACCGTGTCCGGCACGGTGGCGCAGGGCGTGCGCGACGCAATGGAGCAGGCCCGCGCCGATTCAATAGTTTATATTGGCGGAAGCACCTACGTGGTGTCGGAGGCCCTGAAATGTTTCGAAGGCTTATGAAACGATTGACACTCACCATCGCTTTAATCTTAACCTGCCTCATGTCTTATTCCCAGACCAAGGATTCCAACGGCCATGTGCTGGTCAGCCTGTGGAAGACTTACTACAAGGCGCTCGACGCCGACCGTCCCCAGGACCAGCTCAAGGCGCTCCAGGCCATCAAGACCGAAGCCTCGGCAAAGCATCTGGCGTGGGATTTCTACGACGCCTGCGACACCTACGCCAGCGTGCGCACCAACATAAACTGGAAGGACCGCAGTGCAGCCCGCACCGACTTCGGGAATGAGATACAGAAGATGGGCGAGCCAGTAGCGGTATACTATTTCAACAACTGCTACCATCAGTGGGACACTGACGCCGCCGTAAAATACGTCGAGGAAAACAAAGACAAGCTTCTCAAGTCCAACAACCCCGAATTCTACAGGAACGATTCGGCGGTTTCCGCCGGCGCGATCTACAGTCCCGTGCTTCTGAAACGCATCGCCAACGACTACGAATATACCCTCTGGAGCCTCTTCCTTGGCAAGAGGGCGGGAAATATCGAAGCCTGGTACAAGGACCGCTATCCCTTCGACGCATTCATCGAATATACCCGGGCAACCCGTTTCAACGACAAATCCGGCTACGAGAAGGCGGGCGAGTTCGCCGTGCACTACAAGGACAAGGCGGTGAGCCTGCTGGCCTTGCAATACCGCCTCTCCCACGATTTCAGCCAGATGCGCCGCGACACCAAGACCACTTCCGACCAGTACAAGGCCCTGCGCAAGCGCTGCGACGAATTTGAAGCCGCCCGCGCATCGTACACCGGCGAGGAGAAGCAGATAGCCGACTGCTGCACCGGGGTAGAATCCTTGATCGAAACCCTCGACGCCAAGGAAATCGACGGCACCGTGAAGGACAACGAACTCAGTCTCAGAGTGCGCAACGTGCCGTCCGTGAGGGTGAAAGTCATGAAGGACGACAAGGTGATATACGAAACCACCGTCCACAACGACAAGCGGAGCTACTACGTTTACGACAACCTTGCCGCCACCCTCCCGGACCTGAACGACGACGATTACGAGCTCAAGTGCAGCAACGGCGACTGCGAGGACGTCAAGACCTACAACAAGCACACCCTCTCCATAGCTGTGCGTCCCGATGCCGAATGCTACGGCGTGTTCGTGGCCGACTACATTACAGGCAAGCCGGTGGACCAGTGCGACCTTTACCTGCTCGACGCCGACAGGAACACGCTCGCCAAGGCCGCCGGGGTCAAGTTCGACGGCTTCACCCGCCTGCCCGGAGCGCTGCGCACCCATTTCACCGACAAATACAAGGATTTCTATCTGCGAGCCGCTTATGACGACGGAGGCCGCAAGCGTCTCTCGCGTCCCATCAGGGTCACGTCGCCAAACCCCGGCCGCGTGACGGAAATCGGCAACAGCCCCGTCAAGCACGCTTTCCTCATCACCGACAGGGGAGCTTACAACCCCGGCGAAACCCTGCATTTCAAGGCGGTTCTCTACACCGGAACCTACGAATACACCCTCGCCGACGCCGGCGCGGAAGTCACTGCCGACCTCTACAGCCCCAAGGACGAAAAACTCGGTTCCATGACGCTGCGCACCAATGAATTCGGCTCGGTGGAGGGCTCATTCCCCCTCACCGGCTCCGACCGCGGCGGCATGTATACGGTCCACATCAGGGCCGGCGGCAGCATCCTGGAAAGCAGGGCAGTGCGCGTGGATGAATTCGTACTCCCTACTTTCGACGTCACCTGGGATGCGGACAACAAACTCTACCTGCCGGGCGATGTAATCAAGGTCTCCGGCAAGGTCTCGGCCTACTCCGGACATTCCCTGGGCAGCGCCAAGGTACGTTACAACATAGGCCGCGAAGTCAAGCTCATGGGCGACAATGAACTTGAGCTCAGCCCCGACGGCGGCTTCGAATTCGAGTTCGGAGTGCCCCTGGAGTCATGGAGCAGGGCCTATCCTGTCGAGCTCACGGTAACCGACGCCACCGGCGAGACGCTGACATTCAGCACCGTAAAGCGCGTTTATTCGGAGCCCCGGATGTCCCTTTCCCTGCTAAACAAGGTACCGGGCCGCTACACGGAAATCACTTCCTACTCCGGCGGCAACGACTGGATAGTGCGCGACTCGCACGCCGACATCCGTTTCGACCTCGGCGGCCTGCAGCGTGAAGGGCTGGAAATCAGCTACATACTCTCGTATGGCAACGAAGAGATCCGACGCGGGAGCGCTGCCCCCGGGGAGACTGTTTCCCTCGACCTCCAGGGCCTGAAGTCGGGCCTTTACAGAATAGAGGCTGTGGCGCAGGCCACGCGGACCGACGGCAAGGTGGTCAAGACCTCGTGCCGTCCCGCTTTCGTCAAGGCGGCCGACAGCGACACCGCCCTCGACATGGACGTGGCCTGCTTCTTCAAGGAACTGGGCGACAAGGATATAGCCCTCCAGATAGGCAGCACCGACGGCCCCGTTTGGGCGGTAGTCGAACTCTTCGGCAGCGGCAACGTGCTGCTGGAGCATCAGATAATCACCCTCACGGGGGAGCGCGGCAAGGCAGGCTCTCTGAAGACCGTCAGCTACGAGCGCCGCGCCGGGTGGCCTGAGACCCTCACTCTCACGGCCCTCTTCTTCCATAAGGGCGAGTGCTACCGTTACACCCGTAAGATAGAGCTCCCGGTCGATGAAATACCTCTGCCGCTTGCGTTCACCCGTTTCTACGACAGCACCAGGCCGGGCCAGGAATACTCCCTGCTCATCAAGACCGAGCCAGGAGTCGAATGCGCCGCCACCATGTACGACAAGGCCACCGAGACCATAATGAACAACGAATGGTATACCGTGCGTCCTTTCCGCCGTCCCGAGCCCGGAATCTACTATACCACCGTCTGCGGGCAGAACCAGGCATTATGGAGCCTCTACTCATACGGCCTCGACGATGCGCTCCCGATGGCCAAAGGTGCCAGGATGGCCTCCGTGAACAGCGCCGCGAACGTGGCTATGGTCGAAGAGGAAGCCGCTCCGTTCCTGCGTGTGGAAGACAGTATGGAAGCCGCCGCCGACAAGGACGCCGGCGAGGAGATGCGCATACGAGAAAACTTCGGCGCCACTATGGCCTGGGAACCCATGCTCCGCTCCGACTCCGACGGCAACATCGAGCTCCGCTTCACCGGCTCCGACCGCCTGAGCACCTACTACGTGCAGCTCTTCGCCCACGGCGAGGGCATGAAGAACGCCGTCCTGCGCCGTGAGATGCAGGTCACCATCCCCGTCAAGGTGGCGATAGTCGAACCTCAGTTCCTGTATGCGGGCGACGTTTACAAGGCCCGTGTGACAGTGTCCAGCAACCAGCAGGACCCGGTCACCGGCCGCGTGGCGATACGATTCTACGACGGCGGCGACTACAAGACCGCCAAGGTGATAGGCACACGTTCCGCGCAGATGTCCCTGCCTTGCGGCGGATCCCTGCCCTTCGATGCCGAATTCCCGGTTCCCGAAGGCATAAGCGAACTTGGAATCATGGTCAACTTCGTGGCCGACGACCCTTCATGCGGTACCGACGCCGTGTTCGTGAAGGTTCCGGTCATGCGCCCCCTGCAGACTCTGACCGAGGCCCACTCGGCCCTGCTCCGCTCCGGCGCCGACAGGGAGGCCCTGATCGCCGAACTTCGCTCACTCTTCGTCAACCTCGACCCCGCTGCGATCAAGCCCGTGGAACGCAGCATCATCGACATGATACGCGAGGCCATCCCCGACAAGATCGAGCCCGTGTCCGACAACGTGATGGCCCTTACCGAGGCATATTACTCCAACGTGCTGGCCCGCAGGCTGGGCGCTTCCGGACTCGACGACGCCCGCATGGCCGAAATCATGGAGAAGATAGCCGCCTGCCAGAACCAGGGCGGCGGAATCACCTGGTTCGAAGGCATGGAGGCATCGCCCGTGATTACCGCCGCTGTGCTCCAGCGCATAGCCTCGATGCCCGGCGAAGACACCGGTTCCATAGATATCGAAAAAGCGGTCAAGTATCTGGACGACAGCTACTTCGGACAGTCCGACCGGCCGTGGTGGTGCGGCGGCATATCTATGGAGCTGTATCTCCACACCCGTGCCATGTATCCTTCCGTACCCTTCGAAATCCAGAATTCCAAGGAGTTCAGGGCTTTCAAAAAAGAGGCGAAGGCCTACCTGGTACCTTCCGGCAAGCGCGGGCTCAACGGTATGATTCTCGCCAAGGCGCGCCGCCTCCGCACCCTCCAGCTTCTGGCTCAGTCGCAGGATGGCGCCAAACTCGCCAAGGCATGGGGCATCAACATGAAAAAACGCATCCTGCGTTCGCTCGACGCCGATGTGGAATCGCTGCTCCAGTATGCCGTAGATCACGTCAGCGGCGGTTGCTACTACCCCAATGCCGTCATGCCGTGGAGAGGCCTCCTCGAGAGCGAACTCTACGCCCACTCGCTGCTCTGCGACCTCTTTACGTCGGTTTCTGCTAATAAGGCAGGGGGTGTCGGGGGGAACGCCCCCCGCCCCCTGGGGGTGCAGGGGGATAATAGTCTGTCGGCATCAGCCGACAGATCCACAGCCGTTGCCGAAGGCATTAGGCTGTGGTTAATGGTGCAGAAGGAAACCCAGCAGTGGGAGAAAGATGCCGCATACATCGAGGCAATTGCCTCCGTGCTGCGCGGCACGCCCGAAACCCTCGCAACCAAGGTCATAGCGTTGAGCGGCACCTTCACCAAGCCTTTCGAGGAGGTGCTAAAGACCGGCAACGGCTTCACGGTGGCCCGCAGTTTCAGCGTCGACGGCCGCGAACTTGCCGAGGGCGATACCGTCCGCGTAGGCGACAGGGTCGTTGCCCGTTACAGGATCTGGAACGAGGAGAACCGCAGCTTCGTGCGCCTGACCGCTCCCAGGCCGGCGTCGTTCCGTCCCGTGAACCAGCTCTCCGGCCACTACGGATGGTGGCTCAGGCCTCTGGTCCACGGCAGCTGGTCCTTCAGCCCGCAGGGCTATCGCAACGTGCTGTCCGACAAGACGGAATACTGGTTCGACAGCTATCCGGAAGAGAATACCACCGTCACCGAGGAGTTCTTCGTGACCCAGGAAGGCCGCTTCCAGATGCCCGCCGTGGAAATCGAATCCCTCTACGCTCCGCACTATCGTGCGAACGATGCCGGCAGGGGCGCTCTCGAATCCAGATAAAATGATTATATTTGCCTGATGATTCAAGCGCTCTACTCGAAATACATCATCGACGGCGTCCCTAGGGAGCTCACTCCGTATGAGCTCCTGGCGCCTGTTTTCGAGAAGGCACCCGAGCCGTGCCCGGCCGGCGGCAGCGTGATCGACGAAACCATCGATCCCGCTCCCGGCCCCATCCTGCTCGACCCGGCAAAGACCTACATGTACCTGCGTCTTGTGAACGGCAGCGAAAGGACCATTCCCGTCCCGTTCACCGGCCCCTGTACCCGCGAACGCATCGCGGAAGCGATAATCGACACCATGTGGCGCGTGGGCAATTTCCGCCTCGAAGACCTTCCGCTTACGGCAAAATGGGTTTTCAAACCCGCCCGCGTGGGCGACATGTCGGCCTTCTATTCCTCCGTTGAGGCGGCGGCCGAATACATCGACGCGCTGGGAGTGGTGCTTCGCCGGTGCGTGTGCGAGCAGGGGACATTCGACGCCCGCTTCGCCACTCCGTTCTCCGGGGCGCCGCTGCTGGTCGACGACATGCTGCATCCCGATCCTCAGAGCTGGATAGTGTACGTGCCTTTCGACACCTCCGAATACAGGCTCGGCGGTTCGCTGCTTTCGCAGGCCCTCGGCCTCCGCGGCGGCATTGCGCCGCAGGTCACAGACGCTGATTACCTCATCGACTGCTTCGAGCTCGTGCGCGAACTGGCAGTCGACGGCGTGCTGCTTTCCGCATCCACCGTGGGCCCTGGCGGCCTCTATGCCGCCCTGGACCGCATGCGCGGCGACGGAACGGGCGTCACGGCCGACATCTCCGGTATCATCAGCGCCTCCGGCGAATCCGACACCGTGCGGCTGCTGTTCTCCGAGGTTCCGGGCGCCATCCTGCAGGTACGCGACTCCGATTTCGACTACATCGACGCCGAATTCATACTCCAGGACGTGGCTTACTTCCCGCTGGGGCATCCTTCGTCCGACGGCGCCCTGCACCTGGCATCGTCGGCCAAGACAGGCATACAGACTATACTTGAATCCCTGATGCAGAATGCGGAGGGGGAAGACTGATACCAATATGGGCAAACCCAAGATCTTCGTGCTTGACACCAACGTCATCCTGCACGACCACAAGGCGATACGGCAGTTCCGCGACAACGACCTTGTGATTCCGACTGCCGTAATCGAGGAGGCCGACAAATTCAAGAAAGGCAACGACACCCTGTCGTACCATGCCCGCGGCTTCATGCGCGACCTCGACAAAATCAGTTCCGGAAAGTCCTTCGGCAAGGAAGGAATACAGATAGGCAAGGGCCTCGGCCGCATCAAGGTGGAGCCCAACCATCCCTTCCCGCCGGAGCTCGCCGAGCTTTTCAAGGACGATACCCAGGACCACCGCATCCTATCCACGGCCATGTGGGTGAGGGACAACAACCCCGGCACCTTCGTGGCGCTTGTGACCAAGGACGTAAACCTGCGCCTCAAGGCCAAGGCTGCCGGCATGGCGGTGCAGGACTACCTCACCGACAAGGTGGAGGACGACCGCCTGGAGATCAGCCAGCGCGAGGTGCTCCGCAAGGAACTGCCTTCCGATCTCATGCAGGCCCTCTGCTACGGCCCCGACAACGCCATTCCATGGCAGGAGGTGCAGAAAACCCGTCCCGAGCCCAACAGGCTTTATAAATTCAGCTGGTCCGGCAAGGCCGCAGGCGGCGAAACCGCTTGCGCCCGGTACGACGCCGACCGCGACCTCATACTGCTCGTCCGTTCCCGTGAGGCATACGGCATAAGGCCCCGCAACGACGAGCAGAAAATGGCCCTCGACGCCTGCCTGAACCCGAAAGTCGACCTGGTGGCGCTCACCGGCGGCGCCGGAACCGGCAAGACCCTGCTGGCGCTTGCGGCGGCACTCGAACAGGAACGCGACTACGAGCAGATCATCCTCTCCAGGCCCACCGTGGTGCTCGGAAATCAGGACATCGGCTTCCTTCCCGGCGACCAGAAGAGCAAGATGGGCCCCTTCCTTCAGCCGCTGATGGACAACCTGAACGTCATCAAGGACCAGTTCCGTCCCGGCTCGCGTGAGGCACAGCGCATCGAGGCAATGCTGAGCATGGAAAAGCTCATCATAGAGCCTCTCGCCTACATCCGCGGGCGTTCGCTCGGCAAATGCTATTTCATCATCGACGAGGCCCAGAACCTCACTCCGCACGAGATCAAGACCATCATCACCCGGGCGGGGGAGGGCACCAAGATGGTGTTCACCGGCGACATCTTCCAGATCGACCAGCCATACCTTGACCAGTGGTCCAACGGTCTCACGCACATAGCCGAAAAGCTGTCAGGAGAGAAGCTTTTCCAGCATGTGTTCCTGCGCAAGGGCGAACGCAGCGCGCTCGCAGATCTGGCAGCGAAATTGTTATAAAGAAAATTATTGCTATATTCGCAGTTTGTAATTCTAATAGATAAGATATGTTCGAAAACAAGAAAAGGGTATATCGCTTCGGCGGCAAGACCGCGGAAGGTGACGGTACCATGAGGGAACTCCTCGGAGGAAAAGGCGCCAATCTGGCCGAAATGAGCAAGCTCGGGATGCCCGTCCCGGCAGGATTCACCATCACGACCGAGTGCTGCGCAGAGTATTATGAACTTGGCGGAGGTTACACCGAAGCCCTCAAGAAAGACGTCGCAGCCGCCCTTGAGGCCACTGAAAAGCTCATGGGTAAGAAATTCGGCGACCCGGCCGATCCGCTCCTCGTGAGCTGCCGCTCCGGCGCACGCAGTTCCAGGCCCGGCATGATGGACACCATCCTGAACATCGGACTCTGCTCCGAGACCCTTCCCGGCATGATCAAGAAGACCGGCAATCCCCGTTTCGTATATGACGCATACCGCCGTCTCATCATGATGTACTCCGACGTCGTCATGGAGAAGGCCGAAGGCATAGAGCCCGAGGACGGCCAGGGTATCCGCCAGCAGCTCGACCGCATGATGGAAGAGCTCAAGGAGGCCCGCG
>JAEELG010000012.1 GCA_016288775.1 Bacteroidales bacterium
CTCCTCTATGACATGTGGAATATCTATTCTCGGGAAATAGAAAAGGCGGAGATTGAAGACATCACCTCCCGCCATTTCCTCCGTTTCCTAATGTCAGTCCAGGAACACTGCCGGGAGCAGCGCGAGGTGGCCTGGTATGCCCGGGAACTGGGCCTTGCCCCCAAATATCTCTCTGAGATCAGCAAATCCATCACAGGCCGTCCTGCCGGCGACTGGATTGACAGTTATGCCGCTCACGAACTCCAGAAACTTCTATCTGACCAGCGCCTCACGCTCACCGACATTGTAGACGCTATGCATTTTTCCTCCCAGCCCGCCCTGACGCGCTATATGAAGCGGGTAATGCATACAACACCCAGTAAATTCCGACAAAGCACAAAATGACAAAAAAGCCAGTCGACTGACTGGCTTTTGCTGTAGTAGACCAAACAGGTAAAATCTCGATCCTTCTGGAGGACCTTCTGAAGGTTGAAAGATTTGCGCAATATATTGAAAATCAGAGAAGTGAGAATTTGACAGAAACGAAAGTCCCACAAAAATAGGCGTCAAAAAACACCAAAACAGGACGATGGAAAAGTGATTGAGCAGGATACGTATATTGAGAGATAATCACAATATTTAGGTCGATAAATCGGATTCCATCCGAACTGTTCAACTGTTTCTGATTGAACGGAAGAGGTACAGTACGGGAAAGATTTCCAGTCGGCCGATTAGCATCTCAATCATCCCCGTAAACTTCAGGATGGCCGGGAAGTCGGCATAATTGGACATGGAGCCTACGTCACCGAAGCCGGGGCCTACATTGCCGATACATGCAATGGAGGCAGTGACGCCCGTTGTAAAATCCTGTCCGAAGGCTATGTTGACCGCGGCGAAAACGACCATCAGGATGAGGTAGCAGAAAATATAGCCATAGGCGTCGCTTACCTGCTCTTCCGTACGTGCTCTGCCGTCCACCCGGACAGAGTAGATGCCGTTGGGGTCCACGGTCAGTTTCACTTTCCGGTAGATCCCCTTTGCCGCCAGGATGACCCGGTCCACTTTGATGCCCCCGGAGGTAGAACCGGAGCAGCCGCAGATAAGTGAGCAGATGATAAGCACCGACATGCTGAGCGGCGGCCAGAGTGTGGTGTCCTTCGTAGCAAAGCCTGTTGTCGTTGATATGGATGCCACCTGAAAGGAGGCGTCACGAAGGGCCTGGGCAAAAGAGAAGTAATTCCCTCTGATCATAAGATCAGTCGTGACGATGACGATGGCAATGCCTACCAGAGAGAGGAAAACCTTGATGGTTTCGGACTTCCAAATATAGCGGGGTCTGCCCTTAAGGAAAGCCAGGAAGAGGATGCCGAAATGGACGCCTGCAGCTAGCATGGCGACTGTGAGGACAATCTCTGCTGCAGGATTGGCATAAAAAGCAATGCTTGTGTTCCGGCTGCAAAAACCGCAGGTGCTGCAAGCAGACATGGCATTTGTGGCGGCATCGAACCATCCCATTCCGGTAAGTTTAAGCGAAAAGAGCGTAACAAATGTCAGGGCGATATAGGTAATGAGCATCCGGTTTGTGAAACTTGCATTCTTTTCTCCGGCAAGAGACTCCCTCGCAACATTGGAAATCTCGGCTCCGGACAAAGTGGTTTTGTCGGACTTCCCGGCGAGCATAGAGAAGAGGGTGACGATGCCTATACCGCCCACCCAGGCCGTGGAAATGCGCCACAGTTGCAGGCCGCGCGGGAGCGACTCGATATCATTCAAAATGGAAGCTCCGGTAGTCGTGAAGCCCGAAACACTTTCGAAGAGGGAATTGATAGGAGTAAACTCCCCGCCGTAAAAAAGGAATGGCAGCATCCCGAAAAGACAAGAGAGCAGCCAGGCTCCCACTACGATGCAGTTCCCTTCTTTGAATCCGAGTCTATGGTGACCTTTACGGACAAAGATTAATTGGAAGAAACCGACCGTGGCTGTGAGGTAAGCCGAGAAAAGGAGCGGAGTGCGGCTTTCATCACCGGTGGTACAGCATGCCACGATACCGGACACGGTCATCAGCGCCGCTACCAGTAGCAACGATATGCCGATATACCATGTGATGGTCCTCCAATTCATAATTAAGATTTTACGGGGCAAAGTTATTTTGCCTAATCCCATTTATCAATACAAAAATGTTTATCTTTGCATTGATAATATCAATCGAGGGGGAATGCTATGACTCTTCAGCAACTACGCTATATAATGGCCATTGACCAGTACGGGCACTTCGGGAAAGCGGCCGAGGCCTGCGGTCTCACCCAGTCCACCTTAAGCCTGATGGTCAAGAAACTGGAAGAAGAACTGGATGTACGAATCTTTGACAGGGATGCGCATCCTGTGACTCCCACTGAAATAGGCAGGAAAGTTATTGACGGGGCCAAAGTAGTGCTTTATAATGTGGAGCAGATTGCCGAGATGACCCGCTCAGAAAAGGATATCCTCACAGGGCCTCTGAGAATCGCCTTGATCTCGACTGTAGCACCGGTGCTGATTCCAGGTCTTTTCAAGCACATCGGCGATAATTATCCTTCTATCTCTCTCCAGACGGAAGAGATGCTATCCGAAACCATAAAGGACAAGTTAAGGAAAGCAGAAGTGGATATGGGAATCATGTCGGGACCTGTAAAGGATGCTGACCTGCTGGAGATTCCTCTTTACCATGAACGCTTTCTGGCCTATGTTTCATCAAATAATCCCGCATACGCGCAGGAGAGCATACGTATGGAGGACATTCTGGATCAGCCTGTTTGGATTATCCGTGACGGTCTGCGGCAGCTGGATCCATCGGAGCTAAAAACGGGTGAAATTACTTACGACCGCTTCTTTGAGGGGGGCCGTGTGGGAATCCTGATTCAAGTTGTCAATAATAACGGAGGCATTACCATCATTCCTGAGACGCATTCCAACTTTATTCTGTACAGTCAGCAGAACTGCCTTCGTCCCATAGTGGACCCGGTGCCAGGAAGGACCATCTCCATGGTCATCCGAGCTGATTACATTCACGAAGCCAAATTGAATGCGGTAGTGGATGCTGTCAGACGAATCATACCGGGCACGTTACTGGAAGGTGTTATCAGAAAAGGAAGACTGTCTTTATAAATACACATTAAAAGTGTCTGGTTCGAGGTTTATTCTATCTAGTAGATAAAAATCGGATTCTCACAATCTCGAACTTTTCACAGAATCGTAATTCTCTGATAATCAAACAAGCAAATTACCGATTACCGTAGCCGCGAGGACTATGAAATGCCCCGCACATAGTCTTCGTGTACAACGAGAAAAACTCAAGTACTACGAAAGAAGGTAACAAGGCGCCTTCAGGCGCCGCGGCGGAGTGTCAGCGAGGTTTTCGCAAGAAAACCGAAGCAACGGAGCCGCCGGCAGTCGCGAAGCGATCTGCCGCATGTCCCCTGGGGGACCGCTGCGCAGCAGCGAGGGGGAAGTAGGCGGAGCCTCCGCTACTAAACACAAAAGCCAGCCTCAATGGCTGGCCTGTTTAGTAGCGGAGGCAGGACTCGAACCTGCGACCTCCGGGTTATGAGCCCGACGAGCTACCGACTGCTCTACCCCGCGATGTGGACTGCAAAGGTAGGTATTTTTTTTAATTCTGCAAAAAGATTTGCATCTTTCAAGTTTTCATTATATCTTTGCGATATCAAAATAATATCATTATGAACAAAGAGTATCCATTTAAGGGCATTGCCGTCAACGGCTTTATCGCTTTACTTCTTCTCATCGCATTGTTTGGATTAGTCATCTGGATGTTCATCCAGTCAGAGGGCACCTCCGTCATGGGACTGTGCGGAGGCATCCTTATGGTCATCCTGTGCATCTGCTGCAACGGATTCGTACTTCTCGAACCCAACGAGGCAAAGGTGATGGTGTTCTTCGGCAAGTACAGGGGCACCTACACCAAAACCGGTTTCCACTGGGTCAACCCCCTCCTGAACAAGAAGGGCGTGAGTCTGCGTTCTCGCAATCTCAACCCGGAGCCTATAAAAGTCAACGACAAGGCTGGCAACCCCGTTATGATAGGCATGGTGCTGGTATGGAAACTCGAGGACACATACAAAGCCCTCTTTGAGATTGACAGTCAGTCACTTGCAGGTGCATCTACAGGATCCGCCGGCAAGAGCAACTCCCGCTCGCTCGCAAACGCCTTCGAGAACTTCGTACGTGTTCAGAGCGACGCCGCCCTCCGTCAGGTGGCCGGATGCTACGCCTACGACAATGCCGACACCAAGGACGAACTCACCCTCCGCAGCAACGCCGAATCCATAAACGAGCAGCTCGTCAAGACCCTCAACGACCGCCTGGCGATGGCCGGCATCACCGTCACCGAAGCTCGGATCAACTATCTCGCCTATTCACCTGAAATAGCCGCAGTCATGCTTCGACGCCAGCAGGCCGACGCCATCATCGCCGCACGCGAGAAAATAGTGGAAGGCGCCGTTGGAATGGTCAAGATAGCCCTGGACAAACTCAAGGGCGAGGGAGTGGTGAACCTGGACGAAGAGCGCAAGGCCGCAATGGTCAGCAACCTCATGGTCGTCCTCTGCGGTGACGAACCCGCACAGCCCATAGTAAACTCCGGATCCCTGTATTAACGGCATGGAAAAGGGCAAGGACGCGGTCAAGAGCTTCGTGCTCCGAATTGACGCCCCCACCATGGAGGCGCTGGAACGCTGGGCCGCGGATGAATTCCGCAGCATCAACGGTCAGCTCCAGTGGATTATAAACGAAGCCCTGAGAAAAAGCGGGCGCAAGCCTAAATCCCAATAAACTCCGCAATTCCGGAGACTTCGGATACGCCGAAAGACTTCTCTTCGCCGCTGGAAAGGTTCTTTATCCGCACCAATCCGGCGGCGGCTTCGTTCTCGCCGCACACCGAAAGGAAGCGGATGCCCTTGCGGTCGCAGTAGTCGAACTGCTTCTTGAGCTTGGAGGCGTCGGGATAGATCTCAACGGCTACCCCCCTCAAACGCAACGCCGAGGCCACCGGCAGCACGTATTCCAGCTCCTTGCGCCCCATGTTGGCGAACAGCAGGTCCGCGCCGGAAGATAGCTCCCCGGGGAATTTGCCCAGGCCCTCAAGCACGTCGTAGATGCGGTCGGCGCCGAAGGACACTCCCACGCCGGACATGTCGGGAAGCCCAAAAATGCCCGTCAGGTTGTCGTAACGTCCGCCTCCGCAAATGGAACCTATCTGCCAGTCGAGCGCCTTCACCTCGAAGATGGCTCCGGTGTAATAATTGAGGCCGCGGGCGAGGGAGAGGTCCATCTCACAAGGCATCTGCACGCCCGCGGCACGGATGAGACCGAACAGCTCCTCCAGCTCATCGAGGCCACGCATGCCTTCGGCGGAAGCGCCCATCAGCGAACGCATGACCGCAAGCTTCTCCCCGAAACTGCCCTGCAGCAGCAGTACCGGACGCAGAACGGAAACCGCCTCCGGCGTCAGCCCCTTCTCAATCATCTCCGCCTCAACCGCCTCAAGCCCTATCTTGTCGAGCTTGTCGATGGCGACGGTGATGTCCACCACCTTGTCCGGGCATCCGCAGATCTCGGCGAGGCCGGTAAGCACCTTGCGGTTGTTGATCTTCATGCAGACCCGCACTCCGAGCAATTCGAAAACGCGCGCCACAATCTGCACCAGCTCGAGTTCGCAGAGCAGCGAACGCGAACCGATAGCGTCCACGTCGCACTGGTAGAACTCGCGGTAGCGGCCCTTCTGCGGGCGGTCGGCACGCCACACCGGCTGAATCTGGAAACGCTTGAAGGGGAATGATATATCATTCTGATGCTGAACCACATAGCGGGCGAACGGCACGGTAAGGTCGTATCTCAGGCCCTTCTCGCACACCTGCGGCGCAAGCGGCTTGTCGTAATCAACGCTCGCGAAGGCGTCGCCGGAGTTCAGAATCCGGTACAGGAGCTTGTCGCCCTCCTCTCCGTACTTGCCGAGCAGGGTACTAAGGTTCTCCATCGCGGGAGTCTCGATCTGGGCGTAGCCGAAACTCTTGAAAACGGAACGTATGGTGTCGAAGATATAGTTGCGGGCAGCCATCTCGCGCTGGCCAAAGTCTCTCGTGCCCTTGGGGATTGACGGTTTCTGTATCATAATTCCACAAATTTACTTATTTTTGCGCAAATTGATAGAATAATGAAAAAATTTCTGAAGACCGTTCTTGCCGTCATCTGCGGCATAATCCTGTTCA
This sequence comes from Bacteroidales bacterium, assembly GCA_016288775.1. GTDB lineage: Bacteria > Bacteroidota > Bacteroidia > Bacteroidales > UBA932 > Cryptobacteroides. Next base: position 6,243 of record JAEELG010000012.1, read on the forward strand.
ACGTCCTTCTTATAGCGATTTTCGCCGGCCTCGCCACTCCGAGCACCCCCACGGTGCCTGCAGAAGGAGTCCTGAAAATCGACATGTCCAAGATAGTCCTGGGCGAGCAGAGCTGCGACACCGACCCGTTCACCATGCTTCAGGGCGGCCAGGACATCGTTACGATAGGCATCTGGGACGCAGTGCAGGCAATCAACTGTGCCGCCGGGGATCCCGGCATCAAATACATCTACCTCAAGACTGACGGCAACGCCAGCGGAGTAGTGAACGCCAGCGAGTTCCGCAATGCCCTGGAGAACTTCCGCGCCACGGGAAGCAAGGCCATCGTGTCGTACATCGAAAGCCCTTCCACCGGCAGCTACTATCTGTCTTCCGTAGCCGACAAGATCTACATGACGCCTCATCCGGGCGCCATGATCACCATCAACGGAGTCGGCAGCCAGATGTTCTTCCTCGGCGACCTGCTCAAGAAGTTCGGCGTGAACGTGCAGCTCATACGTCACGGCAAATACAAATCCGCCGGCGAGATGTTCACCCGCAGCAACGCCAGCCCCGAGAACCGCGAGCAATATCAGGTGATGGTGAATTCCATGTGGAATACCATCTCGGCCGAAATTGCACATAGCCGCGGCATCAGCGTGGAGGAGCTCAACAAGGCTGTCGACAACCTTGAACTCTGCCTGCCCGAGGACTTCCTGCGCCTTGGCCTAGTAGACGAGCTCTACGACCGCGAGGCCCTCGAGAACCAGCTTGCAGTGCTCGCAGTGGCCGACAAATACACCGACGTGACCATGATTCCCTTCGCCGACTACGTAACCGCCAAGGTGCGTCCCGGCAAGGGCTCCAACAAGCTCGCAGTCATCTACGTGGACGGAGAGATCGTCGACGGCAGCCAGATCGACAACGTGGCCGGCGACCGCTTCGCTTCCGTCATCGAGAAGGTGCGCGCCGACAAGGGCGTGAAAGCCGTCGTGCTCCGCGTCAACTCCCCCGGCGGCAGCGTGCTGGCCTCCGAGAAGATCAAGGCACAGCTCGACCTGCTCAAGGCGGAGAAGCCCCTTGTTGCCTCCTATGGCACCTATGCGGCTTCCGGCGGCTACTGGATATCCAACAACTGCGAGAAGATTTACTCCGACGCACTCACCCTCACCGGCTCCATCGGCGTCTTCGGAATGGTGCCCGACCTCAGCAAAACGGCTTCCGACGTGCTCAAGGTGGGCGTTGAGAACATTTCCTCCAACAAGCACGGCGACATGTATTCACTCACCCGCCCGCTCGACAAGGCCGAGTACGACTATATGCTACGCTCCATCGAAGGCATCTACGACCGATTCACCACCATCGTGTCCGAAGGCCGCGGCATCCCCAAGGAAGATGTTGACGCGATCGGCCAGGGCCGCGTATGGACCGGCACCGACGCCCTCGAGATCAAGCTGGTGGACGAAATCGGCACGCTGGAGGATGCCCTCCACTACGCCGCCGACCTCGCCGGCGACCCTGAACTATCCCACTGGAACATAAAGGGTTACCCCGCTCCGATGACCATGATGGAGCAGATTGCAGGAGCAATGGGAAGCAACAAGGAAGACTTCAGCGTGAAGGTGCGTGAGTACTTCTCGGTCCCCCGCATCCTCGCCCGAATGCCTTACGAAATAAAAATGAATTAAAGCAGCAGCAAGACTGCAAATACGTACAGCAGAAAACCCTGGAACTTAAGACGTTTCGGGGTATTTTGTTGCATCATTGCCTCGGCCGGCTTCTGCCCGACAAGCTCGGAAAGGCACTCCGAAGAAGGCAGGGAGCGAAGGGGCCACTTGGCAGTGACCATGCCGTCGCACAGCAGCGTGGCTCCGCCGTTGGAGCGGTTGAGCGACATCAGCGTACGGCGGTCGGAACTGAAGCTGGCGCCTTCCAGCATACCGCCGGCATCGACCAGCAACACTTTGAGAACATTGCCCGCCTCTTCTGCGGCATCGCGCAACTTGGCGGCGGCGGACTCAGGGAGTTCGTCGTACACCGACAGCACCAGCACAGGACCGGATGCCAGCAGTTCGTCGCGATAATCTCCTTCCGCGTCGCATATGGACAGCAGCGGCGATTCAGGATCGGGGGAAGTCAGCGACTGCTGCAGAGTCACCCCGGGCTTGAAGGGCGTGAAATCCATGGACGGGATACTCACCAGCGAATATATCATGAACGCAATCACCGACAGCGTCACGATGAGGAACGAGACATTCTTGACCTTACGCGGCACCGGCGTCGCCCCGAGAGGCAGGTAAGCCACCGCCCACAGCACGCACAGGATCACGTTCTTGAGCAGCGACTGGCCGTGCGTAAGGTGCACCGCTTCGCCGAAGCAGCCGCAGTCCATGGCAGGATTGACCAGCCACAGGACAAACGTGAGCACGGTGAACAGACCAAGGACGACGGCACTCACTATGCCCGTAACACGAGGAGCCACGCCCGTGATGAGAGCGGCGCCCAGCAGGGTTTCCAGCAGCGCCATGCCGACTCCGGCAGCCTTGGAAACGGGAGCCAGAAAACCTATGTGAAGAAAATTGAAATACTCGCCCACCACCAGCCCGGCTCCCACCGGGTCCATGAGTTTCAGTATGCCGGCGCCGAACAGCACAAAACCGATGATAACGGCGCAGATGCGTTTAACGGTTTTCATACACACCCTTGAGCTTGGCAAAGATTTCGTCCGGAGGAAGCATGGAGCCGTCGGGGCCGGAGCAGTCGACCGCGACCATCGAAGGATCCAGGGAAGCCTGCCTCAGGTACATGGCGCGCACCTTTTTCTGGAATTCGATGTCGGCCTCGTGGATGTCGCGCGCTCCGTGCAGGTAGCCGCGGTCCGACCCTGCCCGCTGGCGGGACAGGCTCTCCTCGACGAAGCCGATGGGCACGTCGAGGAATATGTTCAGGTCCGGCCTGGGAAGGTCGAACTGGCCGTATTCGGTATTGAGTATCCACTCGCGCAGCTCTTCGGCGCTCTCGGCGTCGGGCATCTTGGCGCACTGGTACGCTATGTTCGAGTAAACGTAACGGTCGAGCAGGACGGTGCCTCCGGAAGCCAGCACCTTTCTGATTTCGGGGGCCGCGCCGTGCCGGTCCTCCGCAAAGAGAAGCGCCACCAGCTGCGGGTGCACCTTGTCTATCTCACCGAATCCGCCGCGCAGGAACTTGCCTATCAGGCCTCCGTAGACGGGGGCGTTGTAACGCGGAAAATGAATGTATTCCAGCCTCGGGCACACCCGGGCGAGGTATTCTTTCATCAATCTGACCTGCGTGGACTTGCCGGCGCCGTCCAGACCTTCAATTACAATCAGCATAACTACTCTTCTATGTACACGTCGTCGCCGGGTTCGGCGAAGTCGAAATTCTCACGGGCAAACCTCTCCAGGGAATCGCGCGAGGTGGAAAGCATGTGGATCTGCCCGTCCAGGCGGGCGTTGTCTTCCTTGAGCGCCTCAATCCGCCGCTCCTGAGCCCCGATGGTGAATCCGGCCTGTATCCAACGCACCAGGTTGTCTTTCTTGATGAAAAGAAAGAGGACGAAAATGGCGGTGATGACTATGGCAAAGCGGAGGAACGAGCGCTGCTCGGCCCTGTTCCCGTCCTTGTCGCGGTCCCATATATCCTTAAATTTTCCCATAATCACAAAAATAATTAAATTTGCGGGATATTAAAGACTTTTTTTATGAAACCTACTCTTTTGGTGCTTGCTGCCGGCATGGGCAGCCGTTACGGTGGCCTCAAACAAATGGACGGCCTGGGTCCTTCGGGAGAAACCATAATCGACTATTCCATCTACGATGCGGTGAACGCCGGATTCGGCAAGGTGGTCTACATAGTACGCGAATACTTCCTGGAGCAGTTCCAAGAGACGGTGCGCAACAAATACAGCCACGTCAAGTGCCTCGACGGCGAGCCCCTGAAGTTCGAGTTCGTAACCCAGGAACTGAACAAGATTCCCGCCGGCTTCACCCTCAATCCCGAGCGACAGAAGCCCTGGGGTACGGCTCACGCAGTGCTTATGGCGGCCGACACCATCAAGGAACCCTTCGTGGTCATCAACGGCGACGACTTCTACGGCCGCGACTCCTTCCGCATCGCCGGCGACTGGTGCCGCAAGCACGAAGGAGGCAAGGGCGTGTACGCCATCGTGGGCTTCGAGATCGACAACACCCTCAGCGAGTCCGGCGGCGTGTCGCGCGGCATCTGCCACTACGACGCCGAAGGCCATCTGACCCACGTGGTTGAGCACCACAACGTGCAGATCGAGCCGGACGGCGTGCTGCGCGGCGACAATTCCGTCAGCGGCGAGCACGTGGAACTGCGCCCCAAGGACCTGTGTTCCATGAACATGTGGTGCTTCACCCCCGACTACTTCGAGAAGAGCGCCGCCATCTTCAAGGCATTCCTCGAAGAGAACATAAGCGAGCTCAAGAAGGAGTTCTACATCCCCTTCGCGGTGGACAAGATGATTCACGACGGCACCGCCGCCTGCGACGTGCTCGCCACCCCTTCCCACTGGTTCGGCGTCACCTTCAAGGAAGACCGTCCCGGCGTGGTGGCCAAGTTCGCCGAACTGGTAGCAAACGGCATTTATCCTTCACCCCTGTACTGATGGCACGACGCGGAAACTACAAGTTCCTGGAGAAGTTCTCCTGGTACGTCCCCGGAGTCGGGGGCATGTTCGGCCTTCTGGCCTGGCTGCTCGTGGGCGCCCTCTTCGGCGGCCTCGCAACTATAATCCTTCAGGCTGCCGCCGGTCCCGAAGCCGTGAAGGAATACGGCAACCTCCTCAGCTATCCGCTGATGTTCATCCCTCCCATGCTCTACGCCAGCATCAAGAGCAGCCGCCTGAGCATGGACAACGACGGATTCAAGCTCGACAACGACAACTACGCTCCTGTCGGAGGCCTGATGTGCGTCATTCTGGCAATAGTGGGAACGCTGGCGCTCGGATTCTGTTCCGAAGCCGTCACCAACCTGCTGCCCGACATGCCCAAGCAGCTCGAAGACCTGATGCGCAGCCTTACCGGAGGCAACTTCATCGTCAACTTCATCACCGTGAGCATCTTCGCCCCGGTGTGCGAGGAGTGGCTCTGCCGCGGCATGGTGCTTCGCGGACTGCTCTGCAAGTCACGCATCAAGCCGTTCTGGGCCATCATCATCTCGGCCCTGTTCTTCGCCCTGATACACTTCAACCCCTGGCAGGCGGTTCCCGCCTTCCTGCTTGGCTGCCTGTTCGGATACGTCTATTACAAGACCGGTTCGCTCAAGCTCACCATGCTGATGCACTTCACCAACAACACCTTCGCGCTGGTTTGCGGGCACATCGACGCCCTCAAGGACATGAACAGCTGGGCTGATGTGATCGAGCAGCCGCTTTACGGCACGCTGCTTGCGGCATTTGCCATCCTGACGGCGCTGGTGGTGCTTGGTTACAGGAAGGTCACGCTCCTGCACCCCGAAGGCAACATCGACCCCGTCCCTTCGATTTTCAACTCCGAGGAATAGATGAAACTGCTATCCAGGATATGGTTCCCCGCAGCGGTGGTCTCAGCGGCCGTCGCTGGCGCCGTCGGTCTCGGCGACCCCGGCGTGGAGTACCGCCATATCCCGGATCCGGGCTACGCGACCGACACCGTCGTGTACGTCCGTGACGCTTACAAGCTCAAGCGTGTGGGCGATTTCGAGCAGGCCACCATCGCCGACAGCCTGCTGATGAGCGACGTGGAAGACAGCACGGAGACCGTTCTCGACACCCTTCCCAAGCTCACGGCGCGCGACACCATCAAGGTACCGGACTCCCTGCGATACACCGACCCGTTCCGTTTCAAATACTACGTGGCGCTGATCGATTCGCTCACCCACGTAATCGTCCGCGACTCCCTGAAGCACACATCCGACTCGCTTAAGAGCTTCGCCGACTCCCTGCTGGCATGGGATCTGTCCGACTCGTCGGCGCACGACAGGGCCCGGGCGCTTAGCGACTCGCTCGACTGGCGCAAGATAGACTCCATCTACGTTGCCGACTCCACGGCCATTGCCAAGGCTGCGTTCCTCGCATGGTACAATTCCCTGAGCCGCAAGGAGCGGAGGGCCTACGACATCAAGCAGGCACTTCCCCGCAAGCTGCACGAGGCCGATTCCATCCAGAAACTGAAGGAGAAAAAGAAGGCCGAGCGCGATTCCATCACCGAATACACGCCCCGCATTCTTGAGACGTACGCCCTTCACGATACGATGCAGTTCAAGCGCATCATCGAATGGACGGTGGACCAGGACTTCCACAAGCTCGACGTACGGGTGCCCGACACCACCTACAACTACCACTTCTACGACTATCCGTTCTTCCGCAAGGACGTGAACGCAACGTGGCTTGGCGTGCCCGGATCGCCGGTGCAGTACTACAACTTCTTCAACCGCACCAGCCAGGAGGGAGTGGAGTTCTACACGGCCCAGGAATCATGGTCGTACTCCCCTTCCACCATACCGCAGTACAACACCAAGACGCCGCACACCGAGCTCGCCTATTTCGGTACGCTGATGGCCGGCGACGCCAAGGAATCCGACAACCTGCACATACTCACCACTCAGAACATCCTGCCCGAACTGAACCTCACCATCAGCTACGACCGCTTCGGCGGAGGAGGAATACTGGAGAACGAGACGGTCAAGAACAAGACCTTCTCCACCCGGCTCAACTATCTGGGCAAGAAGTACATGGGGCACTTCGGATACATCTACAACATGGTGGAGCGCAACGAGAACGGAGGTATCTCCGACCTGAAGTGGATACGTGACACCACGATCGACGCGCGCGAAGTCCCCGTCAACCTGACCAACGCCCAGTCAAAGATTACCAAGAACACCTGGTACCTCGACCAGCAGTACCGCATTCCGTTCGACTTCATCGAGAAACTGAAGGCCGGGAAGGACACCACAGCCATACGCGACACCCTCGAAGCGGTGCCTGACACCCTGAACCGCGACATAACCACCGCCTTCATCGGGCACAGTTCGGAGTGGTCCACGTATGCCCGCAATTACACCGACAACATCAACAACCCGACAGGCATGGCGTTCTATAACCGGGTTTTCAATTACGGATACGCCAGCGCCGACTCGCTCGGCACCATGAAACTCGACAACAAGCTGTTCCTGAGGCTGCAGCCATGGGGCAGCGAGAGCGTTGTGTCGAAACTCGACGTGGGAATAGGCGACCGCCTGATGAACTATTTCGACAGCACCAGCGTGAGACCCACCACCCACTCGGAGAACTCGGTTTACGTTTACGCGGGCGCCGAGGGACAGTTCCGGAATTACTTCAACTGGGACGCCAAGGCCAAGTTCAACGTACTGGGATACAACATCGGAGACATGTCGGTGAGCGCCAACGCAGGATTCAACTTCTATCCGTTCAGGCGTGCCCGCAAGAGTCCCGTAACGGTGACGGCACACTTCGAAACCACCCTCGACGAGCCCAACTACTACCAGCAGGTCATCCATACCAACCACTTCAGCTGGGAAAACGACTTCTCCAAGATATCCACCACCAAGATCCAGGGAGGCATCTCGGTGCCCCGGTGGAAGCTGTCGGCCGATGTGGGTTACGCCCTTCTGGCAAACAATATCTACTACGACACCCTCGGCATAGTGCGGCAGAACACTACGCCCATGAGCGTGATATCTGCTTCTCTCCGCAAGGAATTCGTAGCCGGTCCAATGCACTTCGACAACAGGGCGCTGCTGCAGTATTCGTCGCAGCCCGAAATAGTCCCCGTGCCGCTGCTGGCCCTCAACCTGCGCTGGTACGCCCAGTTCGTGGTGCAGCGCGACGAAGAGCGGAACAAGGTCCTGGAGATGCAGGTGGGCATCAACGCATTCTACAACACCAAGTGGTACGCTCCTGCATGGAACCCTGCCCTGGGCGTGTTCCACAACCAGAATGTGAACATGTACCACAACGGCCCGTACTTCGACATCTTCCTCAACGTGCAGTGGAAACGCTGCTCCGTATTCCTGAAGTACCAGAACTTCGGGCGGGGCTGGCCGATGCAGCGCAAAGACTATTTCACTGCCGACCGCTACATCTACACGACGGACGGCACGGACGGACTCAAGCTGGGCATTTTCTGGCCCTTCTACTTCAGTACCGACAAGTCCCTCACTCACTCTCATTCCCACTAGCATGCGCGCTCGTACCGGACTGCTGGCAGCCGCCCTGTGCATTCTGTGTGTCGCTGGCTGCATTCGGAAGCCCCGCCACGACGGGACTCCGCTGAGGTGCGCCATAGGCATCCCCTCCGACGTCGGGGGAACGGAACTGCGCTGCGGCTACAATTACGAGATGCTTCGCCGCTACGCTCGCGCCGAGAATCGCGGAGTGTCGATCCGCCTTGCCGGTAAGCGGGAAAAGGTGCTGGACTCGCTCAGGCACGGAGCTCTCGACATAGTGGCCATGCCCTACTCCGACAAACTGCCGGACGACACCACCTTGATTTGGATTCCCGCCGACAGTTGCGGAGTGTGGATATTCAGCAGCGGGCGGGCAGAAGAGGCGGATTTCGCACGCGAGTGGCTGGCGGCATTCGCCGCAGACAGCGGGCACGACATGCTGAAAAACAGCTTCATGAACCCCATAAGCCCCTGGTTCTCAGACAGTACCACATACATCTCGCCATACGACTCCTTGCTGCGGGTATATGCCGATACCCTTGGCTGGGACTGGCGGATGCTGGCGGCACTCATCTATCAGGAGTCCAAATTCCGTATCGAGGTCCGCTCCCCCAGGGGAGCCTGCGGCCTTATGCAGCTCGTGCCCGATACCGCACGTAAATTCGGGTGCAGGGACATGCTCGACCCGGAAGAGAACATCAAAGCCGGCGTGAGGATGCTGGCAGCGGTGGAGAACCGCTTCCGAAAAACGGCCGCCAACCAGACTGAACTCACCAAATTCGCGCTTGCTGCATACAACGCCGGCGCCGCCCGGGTGCAGGACTGCATTAACTACGCCAGGCACATAGGCAACGACACTTCCCACTGGGAGGACGTGGCGCGCGCCGTCCCGGACATGAAGCACGACTCCCTCACCACCGACACTCCCGTCAAGCTCGGAACCTTCAACGGTCGCGAGACCATATTCTTCGTCCGTTACATCAGCGTGTTCTATGACCGCTACACCATGATATGCCCGTGAAAGCCGACAGATTCATAGCAGACAGGCTCCGTTTCAAGGGGCGCCTGGCAACGGTGGCGGTGACGGTATCGTTCTTCGTGATCGTCATATCCCTGGCCATCGCAGGAGGCTTCCGGAGGGAGATACGCAACGGCATCGCGGGCGTTGCCGGCGACATCATGCTCAGCGAGGCCGAGCCGGTGATTCCTTTGGATTCGGCGGTCATCGCGCAGCTGGGAGCGGTGCGCGGTGTGGATTCCGTGATTCCCGTCGTGTGGAAACCGGGCATCGTAAAGGGTTCCGACGATATCTGCGGAGTGCTCATCAAGGGCGTGCCCATGCCCGACAGCTGCTCCCTTCAGGCGCAGATTCCCGAACTGCTCGCACGCCGCATGCAGCTGGGGCCGGGCGACGCCATGACCACCTACTTCGTCGACGAC
>JAEELG010000101.1 GCA_016288775.1 Bacteroidales bacterium
ATCCCGAATACCCGGCTCAGCTCCAGGTGCGTCCAGTGGTACAGTGGGTTGCGCATGGTGTAGGGGACGGTCTCTGCCCACTTTTTGAAGGTCTCCCAGGAGTCGTACTTGCCTCCGGTGAGGTAGTCCTCGCTTACTCCGTTGCCGCGCATGGCGCGCCATTTATAGTGGTCGCCGTAGTGGCCGTCCACCAGCCAGAGCTGGGTGATGTCGCGGAACTGTATGTTCTCGGCAATCTGCTGCGGCACGAGGTGGCAGTGGTAGTCGATGATGGGCATGTGCTCCGCGTGCTCGTGATAAAGCTTGTGGGCGGTCTCCGTACGGAGCATGAAGTCGGGATTGATAAAGCTCATTTCTTTTGGTGTTTTGTATTGGGAGGGAGCCGGGGTTTCACCCCCGACTCCCCAGATGATTACTGGTTCGTAAAGTGGATGTGATAGAAGCAGAGTCCGTTGACCGGTCCGTAGATGGCTACGCGGCCGCCTGCGGAAATCTCGAAGTCAATCTGGTGTCCGCCTGCGGCTTTGCCGTATCCGCCAGGCTGGGCATCGACTTCGGCTCCGTCCAAAGCCACTGCCACGGTGCGGTCGAGCGCGTCGGAGTCACCCGTATTGGATGCCCATACGCTGATCTTTCCGGCACTGGGGGCGTCGAACTGGAACGCCCTCTGGCTTGCGGTACCCTTGCCTCCCATCTGGATGAAATAAGATCCGTCGGGGTGCACGTTGTACTTGAGGGTGTTGCCTCCTCCAATCACGTCAAGACCGTTGAGGGAGAAATCTATCTTCTCGTTGGTGTTGATCGCGCTGAAGTTCGCTGCGAACGCCGCCACCCAGTCGGAGTCGGAGAAGTTCCAGTCGAGTTCGACTGCAGCCGCGCCGCCGCCGGTGGTATAGGTGACCTCGAGCTTGTAGAAGCGGAGGGCGTTACCGGTAGCGTACACGAAAACTTCGCCTGCGGGGATGCTGAACTCGGCCACAGTAGGATCGGCGTTGGAAGGAGTACCTGCAGGTACGCTCTGCTCGTCGCCGCCCACATTGACGGTCACCTTGCGGGAGAGGTCCTCGCTGCTGCCGGTGTTGGACGCCCATACCTTGAGGGTTGCCTGCTCGGGAACGGTGAACTTCATATACCGGTCTGAGGTCGAGCCCTTGCCGCCCCACTGGAAGAAGGTGGTGTTGTACTTGCTCTTGGCAGTGGAGACGATGGTAAGGTCGTCGTAAGTGAGGTTCCAGTTTGTAATGTCGGTGTTGGCTCCGCCCAATTTTGCGAACTCGGCCTGCCAGTCGGCCTGCGAGAAGTCCCAGGTCTTGGTGACTTCCACCAGTTCCTCGCCGCCCTTCGGCTGGATTGCGAATGAAGCGCTGCCGGCCTCGGACTTGGTGTAGTAGATGTCGGTCTCTGCCGGGTGCGCGGTCACGCTGAAGGTGTACAGGCCTGCCTTGAGGGCTGCGATATCCTCGGCGGGAACGGTGAAGCTGAGCTCGGTCTGTGCGGGCTGGGCCCTCTTGTTGAAGACCACCACATAGTTCGCGGCGTTCTTGACTGCGCCCCAGGTCACGGTTACGTCGACCGCGTCACCTTCATTGACGGTAACGGGCTCCACCGTGAGAACGGGAGCGGGAAGTACCTTGCTGCCGGCGCTGGTGTCGGTGCTCCATGCGAGTTTGACCAGGCTGATGGGGCCGGTTGCATAAACATACACGGTGCCCTCTCCGGAGACGGGATTCACGACGATCTTCTGCACGCCGCCCTTCTCGGCTGATGCCACGGCACCGCCCTTAACGGCAAATCCGTTGTCGTCGGCGAGCGCAACCACGACGCTGCCGCCGCGGTTCTCCTTGTCCGACACCTCCAGGTCCACTGAACCGCCGGCGTTCACCTTGAAGGACAGGAATCCCTCGACAGGAATGCCCTTGCGGTTGAGGACGCTGGCGCTCAGGAAGTTGATTCCGCTGTCGGCGTTGAGGGGAGTGGCCTCGGTGCCAACGAGCATGAGCTCGTCGCGCACGCGGCTGTTCTTGACGTCGCCGGCAAATAGCTTGGCGTCCAGCAGATCCCATGTGTGAGCGCCGTTGATGACGTTCTGGGTGAGGTCTTCCTCCTTCTCCACGTAGGCGTTCCACCACTTGGGAGCACCCACCTTGGCGCTTACCAGGTCGTCGTTGGAGAGCTGGAAGAAGTTGCCCTTGGAGTTGTAGCATGGATCTGCGTTGAGCACGGTGAATCCGGCTTCTGCGGCGCTGACCTTGGTGAAGAAGTCCTTGCCGTGGGCGTAGGAATAGTTGCCGGAAGCGGTGAGAGTGGGAACCACGATCGCGGTGTTGTCGCGGAACAGCTGGGTCTTGTCGGGAGTCGCTTCGTCGGTGGTCCCGCCGTCCTCATACAGGAACAGGTTGTTCTTGAGAGTCATGTTGGTGGGCACCTTGATGGCGAAGAGTCCCTGGTTGTTGCCGTCGTTGATGACTGAGATACCCTTTACGGTGTTGTTCTCGAAGACGATGTTGCCTATCTTTATGGCATCGTTGGCGTCGATACGGAAGAAGGTGCGCATACCGTCATAGATGGTATTGCCGGTAAAGGCGAGCTTCTCGATCTCGCAGGGCTTGCGGATATCGACAGCGTCGCCGCCGCTGCCCACGATCCCGTAGATGTCGCAGCCTTCGAAGCTGAAGTTGTTCACCTTGATTACGTTGTCGTTGTTGTCGTAGAACAGGCCGGCAAGGTAGTTGGTGATCTCGCAGTTCTTGAAGGTGATGTTCGGGACGTTCAAGGCTGCGCCGGTGTGCTCGATCACGCGGGACTGTGCTGCGCCGCCGTTGAACTTGATGCCCTCGGCGTAGAAGTCGCTGCCGTCGGCCAGGCCGTCGGTGAGCTCGATCTTGCCGATGACCTCGGGCTTGGTGCCGTCGGCTGCGATCTGGCCGATGAGGCGCACGCTTGCCTTGGGCTTGGCGCTGGCAACGTCGTAAGGGGAGCCTGCCAGGGTGAGGTAGGCTTCGCCGCCGCTGGCGAATACTGCGAGGAGTTCTGCGGAATTGTTCACGGTAACAGCCGCGCCCTGCTCGGCCATAGTCCAGGCGTCCAGGGCTCCGCGGGATGCGGAGAGGTAGTACACTATAATCTGGTACTCGGTGGAAGCTGCAAGTCCGCTGACGGTGGCGCTGGCGGCTGCCTTGTCGGCGTCGGTGAGGGTGTACTCAACCTTGCTGCCTCCGTTCACGGGACGTGCGGTGATATGGGTGACTTCCTTGAAGTCGGGCATGCTCGAATCCCACTTGAGGGTGATGCTGTTGGCGCTGCGGGCGGTGATCTCCGGGAAGAGATTGTCCTTCACTGCGAAGGTCTTCACGGAACCGTCGTAGATGGCCCACTCGGAGGGCTGGCGGCCTTCTTTCTCGCTTATTGCCTGCACTTTGAAGAAGTACTCGGTGTCGGCGGGCAGCTTGACGGTGAAAGGCACGTCGGATGCGGCAATCGCGTCATTCTCGTAGGCAGTGACGGTCTTTGCCTCGTCGGAATAGGCGATGAGGTGGAAGAGATCGGCATCCTTGTTGACGTCCCATGAGAACGTGACGTCGTCTCCGGTGGCGTTGTTTACGCGGGCGGAGAGATTCTGCGGCTCAAGGCAGCGGGCGAGATTCAGTTCCGTAACCTCATTGAATTCCTTCTGAGTGCAGCTTACAGCTCCGAAGGCCAGGACGGCAAGGAAAACTGATTTGATTATTTTGCTGTATTTCATAAGGCGTCGATATTAATAGCCATAGTCGTTCTTGAGAGCGCCCTGGCTGTTGGTGATGGAATCGTTGTAGATGGGCCAGAATGTGTGCTGGACGGGGTCGCTGTTGTACAGTCCTTCGATGAGGGCGTCGTACAGGCCGGTGTCTGCTCCCTTGCTGTCCACTGTCTTGTTGATGTAACCGGATTTTTTCTCCCAGTTGCCTTTGGGCTTCGTGGTTTCGCCGGTGAGGCCCCATACGGAGATCTCGCTGCCGCTGGCCTGGACGTAAACGTCGCCGTCAAGTCCGTTTATGCCGGCGAACTTGCCCTTGAGGTCGCGGAGATCCTTCATTTCTGCAATGGACTCGTCCATCTTCTGCTTGAGCAGGTTCCAGCGCACGAGGTCGAACTTGCGGGTCATTTCGCCGCAGAATTCGAGGGCGCGCTCGTCAACGATGGCGTTGAACATGGCTTCCTTGCTGCCTATGCCGTTGACATAGTTCTCGGCCATTTCCTCGTGGCCGCGGTATGCACGCTCGCGAACCTTGAGCAGCCACTCTTTGGCCTCGTTGAGGTTACCGAGCTCGTTGGTGATTTCGGCCGCCATGAGGAGGATGTCGGCGTAGCGGAGCACGAGAGGCTTGACGCCGTCGTCGTTGCCGCCGGTGTAGGGAATACGGGTCATCCACTCGAAGCGATACTTGCCGAAGTACCATCTCTGGATACCTGCAAGCTCCTTCTCGTCGTTGGAATTCCAGCGCCAGTTGACGCAGGTGAGGTCGCGCCTGATGTCCTGGGGCTCATAGCGGAACCACATGGTGGGGACAGGCCCCGAATCGCCGCCGCGGGTGACGGTGGAGCCGCCTGCATACTTTGAGCCCTCGGAACGCACTGCAAAGGTGTAGTTCCAGCGTCCGCGTCCGTCGGAGAACGGAATCACGTACAGGGTCTCGTAGCCGGATCCGGCATTGAGGTTGTCGCCGTTGCTCTGGTTGCGCCACAGGGTCTCATAATCCTGCAGGGATGCAGTCCCGGAGGCGATTGCGGTGCGCAGATATTCCAGTGCCTTGGGATAAAGCACATCCTTCTGGAGGTCGGGGTCGGAAGTAATGCGCACGGTTCCGAGGTCGCCGGTGCCGACCATGCCGTCGTCGGGACGGATGGCGTATCCGGATGCCATGAGCGCGATGCGGGCGTACAGACCCTGGGCGAACATCTTGTTCACGCGGTCGGTACGGGAGGTCCTGGCGTCTTTGCCGGGCCAGGGCAGATAGGGGATGGCCTCGTCCAGGTCGGCGAGGATCTGTTTGAAGACCACGTCACGGCTGTCCCTGGCTTTGTAGATGGTTGAGCTGGTAGTAGGCTCAAAGCGGGCGGGAACGTCGCCCCAGGCCTTGACCAGATCGTAGTAGAACAAGGCCCTGATGGTAAGAGCCTCGCCGAGGAGATAAGCCATGTTGGGGTTCTCCGCCACGTTGCCGTAGGTTCTCACACCCTCGATGCAGAGGTTGAGGCGCTCGATGCCTTCGTACATTTTGGCAAACGGGCCGTTGTTGAGATTGAGCTGGCCGTTGTTGGGCAGCTGGTTGTATCCTGCTATCTGATACTTCTCGTCAGTTGGCTTGAAAGTGTTGTACCACTCGATATCGCTGTTCAGGCCTATGTAGGACAGGTAGCGGCCGCGGTAGGAGTTGGTCTCGCCGAAAGACTGGAGAGCTGAGAACATCTGGCTCTCGGCAAGGTCGTAGTTAGAGAAGACGGTCTGGGAATCGAACGCCGAAGGGGACGCCGAGTCGAGGAACTTCTCGCAGGAAGATGCGCATACCGCGATTACAGCGGCGGAAAGGATGTATATAATCTTTTTCATATGCACGTCGTATTAGAATGAGAGATTGATACCTGCCACGAAGCCAATGCTCTTGGGATAGGCGGAGTAGTCAACACCCGGGGTGAGCGGGGTTGCACGGCGGGTATCCACTTCGGGGTCATAGCCGGAATACTTGGTAAGGCAGAAGAGGTTGGTGCCGGTGGCGTAAACGCGCAGCCTGCGCACCTTGATCTTTTCCGTAAGGTTCTCGGGCAGAGTATAGCCGAGGGTGAGAGTCTGCAGACGCAGGAACGAGGCGTCTTCCACGGCCCAGTCGCTGAAGATGGCGTTGCCCACTGCGGGGTTCCACATGGTAATGCCGCTGTTCATGTTGCGGAGGGTTTCGGGGTCGTTGACGATGTCGCCGGTCGCCCAGTCGATGTTGTTCCAGCGCTTGTCCGCATCCATCATGTTGAGGAGGTTGCGGTTGTAGTACTTACGGGACGAGGTGAACTCGATCTTGTTGGCGTTGTAAACCTGGTTGCCTATCATGAAGTTGAAATTGGCGCCCAGGTCGAAGCCCTTCCAGTATGCGCTCAGCGAGAAACCGCCGGTGAAGTCGGGAGAGGCGTTGCCGATAATGGTGCGGTCCTTGACGGTAATCTTGCCGTCGGCCTCGTAATGGTCTATCACGGGTTTGCCGTTGGCATCCATGACCAGGTTGCCGTCGGCGTCCTTCTTATAGACGGGCTCGGTGGGAAGATCCTGGTACTTGGGAGCGCCGGGACGCAGGTAACTGCCGCCGATGATGGGCGATGCGTCGGGCACGCCATCCTTGAGCACCCACTTGGTTCCGTCCCAGTCGAAGTCGTCAACCGTGTACATGCCTGCGGACTTGTAACCGTACATGTTGCCGAGAGGCTGGCCGACCTGCACTATGTAGTCGTCACCGATTTCGGTGGAGGCCCAGTAGGACTGAGCGGTGATGCTCTCGAGGCCGCCGAGGTCGGTCACGCGGTTCACGTTGTATGCGATGTTGCCGCTGAAGTTCAGCGAGAAGTCTTTGGTCTGCACGATCGGTGCGTTGAGAGTGAGCTCGATACCGCGGTTGCGGGTGGAACCTACGTTCTGGTACTGGCTGTCATAGCCGGAACCGGGGATGGGGAAGTTTATCAACAGGTCCTTGGTATCGTTCTGATAGACCTCGATGCTACCGCTGAGTTTGGACTGCCATAAGCTGAAGTCCAGACCGATGTTGTGCGTGTAGGTGGTCTCCCAGGTGAGGTCGGGATTGTTGAGCACCTTGCCGGCGGTGAAGATATTGTTGGTCATGGACAGCCAGGAGCTTGTGGAAGAGCTGTACTGCTTGAGCAGCTGTCCCGAAGGGATGTTGTTGTTACCTGCGGTACCGAAGCTGTAGCGGAGCTTGAGCTGGTCGAGCCAGCTGTGTGCGTTGTCCATGAAGCTCTCGTTGGAGATGGTCCAGGATGCGGCGGCGGAGGGGAAGAAACCCCAGCGGTGTCCGCGTGCGAACTTGGAGCTGCCGTCGGTACGGAGTGTGGCACCCAGAGAGTAGCGGTGGTCGTAGTCGTAGTTCACGCGACCGAAGAAAGACAGGAGCTTGTCGTCCTGGCTATAGTAATTGTTGGACGAGGAAGGAATGCCGGAAGCCATGAAGTTCCATGCCATTGCGGCGTCGTAGAACACGGGCAGGCCGTCGATCATGTCGGTGAGGGTGTTGCTCTTGGTGATGGTGAGCTCCTCGCCGAGCAGGGCGTTCAGGTTATGCTTCGCTCCCAGCATTTCGGACAGGTCGTAACTGAGGGTGTTGGTGTTGCGGTAGCGGGTGCGGAAGGCCTCCTTGTGCTGGGTGGAAGGAGTGTTCTTCACGGTGGAGTTGTTGGCTACGTAGTAGGTGGTGAGTCCGTAGAAACGGTCGTCGCCCTGACGGTAGTCCTCCAGACCGCCTTCGACCTTGAGCTTGAGGTTGTCAATGATTTCCCAGTTGAATGCGGCATTGGCGTTCCAGGTGTTGCGGATGCGCTTGCTGTCGTTGTCGGCGACGGAAAGGAGCGGCGGAGCGTTGTCGCCGTAGTCCTGCTCCTCGTCTGCACCCTGGATGGATGCCTTTACGGGGATGGGGGCGTAGGAGACGGCATGCTTGAGGCGTCCGTTTCCGGAAGTGGTGCCGGTATCGTTGATGCCGTTGGCTCCGGAGCCGTGTACGTTGACGGTGGAGTAGCGGATGTTGGCGTCGATGCTGGTTGTGCTGCCGGTCTTGAAATGGCCCTTGAAGCTGAGGTTGTCGCGGGTGTAGTCGGAGCCGGACATGATGGCGTTGTCGCCCATGTGGGCGTAACCGATCGTCCAGTTGTAACCGTCGCCGCTGCCGCTTACGGATGCGTCTGCACTGAAAGTGCTGCCGATATTGCCGAACACTGCGTCAACCCAGTTGTTGGTGGGCAGGCCCTTGTAAAGATCGATATCGGAGAACGCTCCGAAGTAGGGGGTGTAGTGCGAGTTGAGGTCGCCGCGGATGGAACCGAGCTCATACTGGAACTTGACGTAGTTCTCGGAATCCATTGCCTGGATGGCGTCTGCGTTGGCCATCTTCTTGAGGCCGTAGTAGGTGTTGAACTTGACGGAGATCTTCTGTCCCTTCTCGGCGCTCTTGGTGGTCACGATCACGACGCCGTTCGCGCCGCGGGAACCGTAGATTGCGGTGGAGAACGCATCCTTCAGCACGTCGATGCTCTGGATTTCGGAGGAAGGGATGTCGTTGATGGACTCCACGGGGAAGCCGTCAACGATGTACAGAGGAGAGTTGTCCTGGGTGATGGAGCCGCCGCCGCGCACGCGGATCTTGATGTCGGCGTCGGGATCACCTTCGGTGGTGATGACCGAAACGCCTGCCATCTTTCCGGATAGCGCCTGGCTGACGGAGGTCACGGGCTGTTCGGTGAGTTTGTCGGAACTGACTGACGACACGGAGCCGAGGAGGTCGCGGCGCTTGACGGTCTGATAACCCACGACGACAACCTCATCGAGGATGGTGTTGTCTGCTGCAAGCACGACATCAATCTGTGTACGTCCGTCGATGGGAACCACCTGGTCGGCAAGGCCGATGAACGAGAATACCAGATTGACTGCATCTGCCGGAACCGTGAATTCGTAGTCGCCGTCAAGTCCGGTGACCGTGCCGATGGTGGTGCCTTCCACGAAGACGCCCGCACCGATCAGCGGTTCACCGCTCTCGTCCGTAACCACACCTTTGACGGTGGTTTGGGCGGAAAGCGACCAAGCAGCTCCCAGGCAGAGGATCGCAAGGATTAGTTTCTTTGCTAAGCTGTTCATTTGGAGTTAATTGGTTAGAGTTAATATATTATAGATTCGTGTATGTTCCGTTGGCGTTGCCGCCGGCTACGATGTTTCGGACCAGGTAGTGGAGGTACATCTCCAGGTTGGTATAGCGGCCGTTCTTGTCCAG
>JAEELG010000102.1 GCA_016288775.1 Bacteroidales bacterium
CATCATCGACTACCACTGCCATCTGGTGCCGCAGCAGATTGCCGAGAACATCCAGTTCCGCGACATCACGCAGCTCTGGCTGGTGGACGGCCACTACGGAGACCACTACAAGTGGCGGGCGATGCGGGCCAACGGTGTTTCTGAGGAGTATCTCACAGGCGGAACCAAATCCGCCTGGGAGACCTTCGAAAAATGGGCTGAGACCGTACCATATACGATGCGCAACCCGCTGTACCACTGGACGCACCTGGAGCTGAGACGGGTATTCGGGATAGACAAGCTTCTGTGCCCCGAAACAGCACGCGAGATATTCGAAGAGTGCAACGCAAAGCTCGCCACTCCCGAATTCCGCGGCCAGGCGCTCATACGCAAATTCGGAGTGGAGGTGGTATGCACCACCGACGACCCCGCCGACGACCTGCGCTGGCACAAGATGATAGCGGAGCATCCCTTCGGTACCAGGGTCATCCCCGCATGGAGGCCCGACAAGGCAATGGCTATCGAGAATCCCGAAGAATACAAGAAGTATCTCAGGCAGCTGGGAGAGGCCGCAGGCAAGGAGATCGACTCCTACGCCGACCTGGTGGAGGCCCTGCAGAAGAGGCACGACTTCTTCGCCTCCATGGGCTGCAAGCTCTCCGACCACGGTCTTGAGACCTTCTACGCAGCCGATTACAAAGAACTTGAGATCGAGCTCATATTCAAGAAGGTGCTTATGGGCATCGCTCCCGGGCCTCGCGAGCTGGAGAAGTTCCGCAGCGCGTTCCTGTACGATATGGCCGTCATGGATGCCGAGGCCGGCTGGGCACAGCAGTTCCACGTCGGAGCCATACGCAACAACAACTCCAAGATGTTCGGCCTCGTAGGTCCAGACACCGGCTTCGACGCCATTCACGACCTGCCTACGGCTGCCGCCGGCCACAAGTTCCTGAACCGCCTGGCGTCCGAAGACAAGCTCGCCAAGACCATACTATACTGCCTCAACCCGAAGGACAACGAGGTCATGATGACCATGGCCTACACCTTCAACGACGGTACCGTCCCCGGGAAGATGCAGTTCGGCTCCGGCTGGTGGTTCCTGGATCAGGAGGACGGAATGCGCAAGCAGATGAACGCCCTTTCGAACCTCGGGCTCCTCAGCCGCTTCGTGGGCATGCTCACGGACAGCCGCAGCTTCATCAGCTACCCGCGTCACGAGTACTTCCGCCGCATACTCTGCGACGTGATAGGCACCGACGTGGAGAACGGCAAGCTGCCTGCCTCCGAACTCCCGTTCCTCGGACAGATAGTAGAGGACATCTGTTACAACAACGCAAAGAACTACTTCAATTTCTGATGAAATACATCAAGATCAATCCGGCCGACAACGTCGCCGTGGCTCTGACCGATTTGCAGAAAGGCGAAGCCGTTGAAGGCATCACCCTGCTGACGGACGTTCCCCGGGGCCACAAGGTGGTCCTGAGGGACCTCCGTGCGGGCGACAACGTAATCAAGTACGGCTATCCGATAGGTCATGTCACACGGGACGCAGCAGCCGGCACGATGGTTGACCACTCCTGCATAAAGACGAACCTGGAGGGGCTTCTGGAGTACAAATACGAGCCGCAGCTGACGGATATCGCCCCGGCTGCCGAGCGCCGTACTTTCCGTGGCTTCCGCAGGGCCGACGGGCAGGTGGGTATCAGGAACCAGATCTGGGTAATCCCCACCGTGGGCTGCGTGAACGGCATCTGCCAGCAGATAGTGGAGCGCTTCCGTGCTGAGATCGCAGGACGCGAAGGCAGCGTGGACGCCGTCGTGGCGTTTCCGCACAACTACGGCTGCTCTCAGCTTGGCGGCGACCATGAGAACACCCGCACCGTGCTTGCCGACATGGTACACCATCCGAACGCCGGCGGCGTGCTCGTAGTGAGCCTGGGCTGCGAGAACAACCAGCTGGACGCGTTCCGCGAGCTGGTGGGCCCCGTTAACGAGGCGCGCGTGAAGATGTTCACCTGCCAGCAGGTCGAGGATGAGGTCGAATTCGGCCTGCAGAAGATGCGCGAGATTTTCGCCGTCTGCTCTCTGGACAAGAGAACGGAAGTTCCCGTGTCCGAGCTTCGCGTGGGCCTCAAGTGCGGCGGCTCCGACGGCCTCAGCGGCATCACCGCGAATCCCCTTCTGGGCGTATTCTCCGACTGGATCGTGGCCCAGGGCGGCACCACGGTGCTGACCGAAGTGCCGGAGATGTTCGGCGCCGAGACCATACTGATGAACCGCTGCGCCGACGAGAAACTGTTCGGCAGGACGGTAGACCTGATCAACGACTTCAAGGAGTATTTCATGAAGCAGGGCATGCCGGTGTACGAGAACCCTTCGCCTGGCAACAAGGCGGGCGGCATCAGTACGCTGGAGGAGAAATCCCTCGGCTGCACCCAGAAATGCGGCAAGAGCATTGTCCGAGGCGTGTTGAAGTACGGCGAGCGGCTTAGCGTGAAGGGGCTTAACCTGCTGTCCGCTCCCGGCAACGACCTGGTGGCGTCCACCGCACTCGCGGCCGCAGGATGCCAGATCGTGCTCTTCACCACCGGCCGAGGCACCCCTTTCGGGAGCTTCGTGCCCACCATGAAGATATCCACCAACACTCCCCTCGCCGAGGGCAAGCCCGGCTGGATCGACTTCAACGCCGGCGTTCTCGCCCAGGACAATCCCATGGACGAGCTGGCTCCCCGTTTCATCGACTACGTCCTCTCCGTCGCCGGCGGCGCGCCCGTGAACAACGAGCGCAACGGCTACCGTGAAATCGCCATCTTCAAGAGCGGAGTGACGCTATAATATCAATCCCCTGTTGAAGTTGTTGAAACGCCATGAATGCCTCGATGATGACATTTAGCAAATACACTGCCCCCCGCTGCGAGTTTGACTTGCGGTGGGAGCCGGCGGGGCTTCTGGCAAACAGCGACCTGACAGATGAAGGCCCCGGCGAGTTCCTTATCGACGGAGGAGAATACGATTTTTAATCCCATGACAGCAATGAAAAAGATACTCTTCGCCTTCATGTGCATTGCCGTCATGGCTGCAGGTTGCAAAATCGAGACCGTGTACGAAACCGGTCCCTCCAACAATCTGGTTCCCCTTACCATTCAGGCAGAACTTCCCGAAACCCGTACCCACATTGAAAAGGCGGAGAACGGATGGCAGCCTTACTGGAATGAGAAAGACTCGATCTTCGTTACACTGGGTACCGACTTCAGCAAGGCATTTACCTTTACCAACACCACCGGAGCGGGTATAAAAGCCACCTTCTCCGGCGCCATAAAAGTCGACGATCCGGGCGAAATCACCACCTGGGCTTTTTCTCCCAAGAAAGCGGCGCGCGCAGAAAGCACTTTCAAGTTCGATATCTCGCCGGAGCAGACCGTCCCCAGTCTGGACACCTTCGATCCCCGTTGTGACCTACTGGTCTCGAATGCCGCCAAGGTAACCATTCTCGACGGAAAGATCACTGAGTCCGATACTTACGTGTTCAAGAGGATGATGGCAGTAGTGCAGGTGAAAGTCCTCGATGCTACTACCGGCAAGCAGTTCTCCGGGAAAAAGATTAAGGCCGTCAGGCTCACGTCTTCTTCGCAGACGCTCAGCGGCCGCGTACGCGTGAATATCACCACGGGCCAATTCGACGCCAAGCGCTTCGAAAACGACTACAGCTACAATTACGTGGGCGCAAGGTACGAAGGTGACGACTGGACGGCCGGCGGCAAGGGCGCATTCATCATCCTGAATCCCTGTATGCTTCCTGCCAAATCCACCCTGAGCCTTGCAGTCACCTTCGACGACGAAAGCACATTCACCCACACGGCCACAGTTCCTAACGACATTACGCTTGTCACTAACAGCCTGCCTACCTTCAAATTCACCTTTAACGACGAAGACGTGAATCCAGGCAGCGATGCGGAGGGAGAACTGGAGTGCACCGATCCTCCGACCGTGGGTAACGTTCCCGTCGACCAGATTTACGGATTCGCAGAGGGCGTGACTGGCGGTGCAGGCGGCGCCGTGCTTCACTTCAACAACGGCAAGGCCCTCCAGACCTGGCTGCTCGCCCGTACCAAGAGCGAGAAGAAGGGAGACCACGCCCCCGTCACCATCTGGCTGAGCGGCACCTTCGGGCCCGAAGACGGACGCGACTTCTCCGAAGCGCACCCGTGGTTCGACGTGAAGGACGTCAGCAATCTGAGCTTCTTCGGCACCGACGACTTCGTGATGGACCGTATAGGCATCTTCTGCGTGCGTGCCGACAATATCATCATACGCAACATCAACTTCCAGCAGCCCAAGGCGAACAACGGCGCAGATGCAGTTTCGATGCAGGAATGCGACGGTGTATGGGTTGACCACTGCACCTTTACCTCGCTCAATCAGGTAAAGGATTACGAAGACGGATCCACCGATATCACCCACGGCAGCAAGAACGTAACCGTGAGCTGGTGCCGCTACATCAAGACCCAGAAGAGCTGCCTCGTGGGGCACTCCAACAACCAGAGCGGCGACGCGGCCATAACCGCCACCTTCCACCACAACTGGTTCGACGGTTCAAGCTCCCGCCATCCCAGGGTGCGGTTCGGCACGGCGCACGTTTACAACAACCTGTTCGACGGATGCACCACCTACGGCGTGGGTTCCGCATACGGGGCGAAGGTCCTGGTGGAGTACAACTATTTCGACGGAGTGCAGCTGCCCACCGACATCTGCACATATCCAGCAAAGGAGTCCAACGTTTCCAACCTTCAGGGTTCCGTGGCCGGATACCTTTATCCCACGGAGAACCTTTACGTGAACCGTCCGGCAAAGGCAAAGGATCCATATCCGCTATACAATGTCAAATACAAGGCGTACAACGGAGAAACCCTTGGAACGCCTCTCACTTATGCCGATTTCAAGCCCACCTACAGCTATACAGTCACGGCGGCCGCCGACGTACCCGAGGTGGTGAAGGCCGGTGCCGGCTACGGCAAGCTCGGCTGGACGGAGGCCCCGGTAGCGGCAGATAACGGCGGCATAAGCGAATTCAACGGCACCGGAGACGATCCTGTCGATCCC
>JAEELG010000013.1 GCA_016288775.1 Bacteroidales bacterium
AGATGCTCGGCTTCACCAAGGCCAACGTCACAAAGGCCATCCAGGCCATCCTCAAGGCTAATCCACGAGCCACAGTGGAACAAATTATTAAATCCGCTCTGCAGATGCTGTAGGTGTTACAGCCTTCGCTGAAGAAGGACTAAGTGTTCCACGTGGAACGCGATATTAGCGGCCAAAATAGACTAAGAGAACTGATATGTCGGCGGGGGAGACGCCGGAGATGCGGGAGGCCTGGCCGATGGTACGCGGGACGTAACGCTTGAATTTTTGGCGGCATTCGATGGTGAGTCCAGAGATGCGGTCGAAGTCGAAATTCTCAGGGATTTCCAGATCCTCCAGACGGCGGAGTTTCTCAACTTGCTGACGCTCGCGTTGGATGTAGCCTTTGTACTTCAGGTTTATTTCAACAGACTCGATAACCTTTTCGTCAGGAACGCCGCTTAGGCCAAAGTGTTCAAAAGTTCCACGTGGAACATAATTCAAAATATCACCCAGATTCAATTCGGGGCGAGTGGCAACGTCGGCTACTCGTTTAGACTCAGAAAGTGGCGCGGAGTTGCGCGAAACAAGGAAATCGTTAATTGTCGCCGCAGTCAGGTTGGTATTCTCACAAAGAGTCGAAAGATATTCCACGGACTCATACTTACTCCGAACCGCCTCATATCGCTCCCGGCTCGCAAGACCAATCCGATACGAACGCTCGGTAAGTCTCTGGTCGGCGTTGTCCTGCCTGAGGAGAATTCGATACTCTGCCCGGGAGGTAAACATGCGGTAGGGCTCGTCGACGCCTTTCGTTATAAGGTCGTCAATCAAAACTCCTATGTACGCCTCGTCACGACGCAGGATAAAAGGCTCGAGACCGTTAATAGAAAGATGCGCGTTTATGCCGGCTATAAGGCCCTGTGCTGCGGCCTCTTCATAACCCGTTGTGCCGTTAACCTGACCGGCAAGGAACAGCCCTGGAACCACCCTTGACTCAAGGGTCGTCTTCAAATATGTCGGATCAAAGAAATCGTATTCAACCGCATAAGCCGGGCGGAACACACGAACGTTTTCCAGTCCTTTTATGGCGTGGAGTGCGTTCATTTGCACTTCGAAGGGAAGCGACGAAGAGAATCCCTGAAGATAGTATTCGTTAGTCTTCGCCCCTTCCGGCTCAAGGAAAAGCTGATGCGCATCATTCTCCGGGAACACCCGCAACTTGTCTTCGATGCTGGGGCAATACCTCGGGCCGCGCCCATGGATTATGCCTGTAAAGAGGGGAGAGTCGGCAAAGCCTTCGCGGAGTTTTGCGTGTACCTCCTCGTTGGTGTGAAGGATAAAACAGTCCTTCTGTTGTCCCGACTTCTGAATCTGGGAGGGGGCATCGAGGAAGGAAAAACGTTCGGGTTTCGTGTCTCCCTTCTGGCGGGAAAGAACGGAAATGTCGACTGAAGTAATGTCGATTCGCGGTGGCGTTCCGGTCTTCATCCGGTCGGTCGGAATTCCGAGGGAGACGAGTTGTTCGGTTATGCCGGAGGATGTCCGCTCTCCGATACGCCCGCCGGGCAGCTGGCAACGCCCGACGAAGAGGCGCCCGGAAAGGAAGGTTCCGGCGGTCAAAACAACGGCCCGAGACTTAAAAATCAGGCCACCGAGAGTACGGACTCCGCAGATTTTTGAATTCTCAAAGAGAAAAGAAACCGCAGAATCTTCGTAAATTGTTAATCCATAAGTATTTAGGAGAATTTCTCGCCAAACGAGCGAAAACTGGATTTTGTCGCACTGCGCCCTCGGGCTCCACATCGCGGGCCCCTTGGACTTGTTGAGCATCCTGAACTGAAGGGTCGAGGCGTCGGTCACAACTCCGGTGCATCCGCCAAGCGCATCGATCTCCCGGACAATCTGGCCTTTGGCAATTCCGCCGACCGCCGGGTTGCAGGACATCTTGGCGAAGGCGAGGGCGTCCATAGTCAAAAGCAGAACCGAGGACCCGAGACGCGCCGCCGCAACGGCCGCCTCGCATCCGGCATGTCCGCCGCCGACAACGATGACGTCGTATGTCTTATCTTGCGTCACCCGACAAAGATTTACGAAGCAGCAGATAGTAATTCTCCTTCGACCTCATGGTGGCGGTGTCGCTCTCGGTATGGTCGTCGTAACCGATGAGATGGAGGATGCCGTGAACTATCACCCGGTGCAGCTCTTCCTGGAATTCGGTTCCATAAAACTCAGCATTCTCGCGCACAGAGTCGACGCTGATAAAGAGATCGCCGGAAATGAGCGGCTTGTCGGAATAGTCGAATGTGATAATATCCGTGAAATAGTCGTGGCCTAAATATTGCAAGTTTATGCCAAGTATATACGGGTCGGAGCAGAAAATTATGTTTATGTCGCCAAGCCGGCAGATCTCGCTTTCGGCCACCAGCTTAAGCCAGCGGTTGTTAAACTGCCTGTTCTTGTACTCGAACCTGATATCCTCGCAAAAGTACCTTACCATCGGTTTGCCAAATTGAAAAACAACGCAAATCTACAACAAAAATTGGAATTGAAATTTATAATTTCTATCTTTGAGACTTGAATAGAATAAAATAAACGTAAAACAACAATATGGAAGTCAAGAAATCAGAAAAGGCCAGCCTTGAAAACAAGCGGCTTTTATTTGTCGAGATCGGATTCGTTGTAGCCCTTCTCGCCGTCCTCGCAGCTTTCGAATGGAGCAGCAAGGAAAAGGCTGACAGCGGCCTCCTCGCAGAGAACACGGAGATCATTGAGGAAGAGATGATTCCTATTACCCAGGAGACTCCTCCCCCGCCGCCCGAAATGGCCAAGATCCCCATCCTGTCCGACCAGATTGACATTATCGACGACGACATCAAGGTTAACGACAACATCATCAACCTCGAAGACGACAGCAACCTCGGCGTGGAGATTCAGGACTACGTAGAGGAAGTGAAGGAAGAGGTTGTCGAAGAAGAGACCATTCCTTTCCAGCTGGTGGAAGAGAAACCCAAGTTCCAGGGTGGCGACGCCAATGACTTCACAAAGTGGGTCAACCAGAGGCTCGTTTATCCCGACGTGGCTAAGGAGAACGGCGTTCAGGGCCGTGTCATGCTCCAGTTCACCGTGGGAACCGACGGTTCAGTATCCGGCGTCAAGGTTCTTCGTGGCGTTGATCCTTCGCTCGACAAAGAGGCTGTCCGCGTTGTATCGATGTCCCCCAAGTGGACCCCCGGCAAGCAGCGTGACCGCAAGGTTAAGGTTACCTATACCTTCCCTGTAATCTTCCAGCTTCGCTAATTTTTTGACCTTCAAGATTTAAGGCCGTCCCCCGGATGGCCTTTTTTTGGTAGATATTTAAGAAGAAGATGCTCTCTCAAAACCGTCTGCGCCCACGCAGCGTGAGTGGGAGGGGCCCATCGAAGATGGGAGGGATAGGACCGAAGGTCCGTAGTTTTGAGAGAGTATCTTTTCTTTCTTTATGAATATGAGCGAAGAAAGAGCAGTATTCGTAGGAATAATCCGACAGGGCGAAGACGAACGCAAGGTCAAGGAATACCTCGACGAATTGGAATTCCTTGCCGATACCGCCGGCGTGCTCGGCGACAAAAAGTTCATCCAGAAGCTTGACAAGCCGGAGAAGGCTACATACATACGCAGCGGCAAACTCGCCGAAATCGCGGCTTATTGCGAAGATAATGGAATCACTTACGTCATCTTCGACGACGAACTCACCGCGATGCAGCAGCGCAACGTTGAAAAGGTCATCAAAAGCGCGGCAGTTATCGACCGCACAAGCCTGATCCTCGAAATTTTCTCGCAGCGCGCAAAAACATCATACGCCAAGATGCAGGTGGAGCTGGCGCGATACAACTACATGCTACCGCGCCTCGCCGGCATGTGGACGCACCTGGAGCGCCAGAGGGGCGGCATCGGCACCCGAGGCGGCATGGGCGAAAGCCAGATCGAGGTGGACCGCCGTATCGTGAGGGAGCGCATCGCCCGCCTCAAAGAGCAACTGAAGAAGGTCGATAAGCAGATGGCCACCCAGCGCAGCAACCGTGGCCAGTTGGTGCGCCTGTCGCTGGTAGGATATACCAACGTGGGCAAGAGCACGCTAATGAACCTGCTGAGCAAATCCAGCGTGTTCGCGGAGAACAAGCTGTTCGCGACCCTGGACACCACCGTCCGCAAGGTCGTGATCGAGAACTGCCCATTCTTGCTGAGCGACACGGTGGGCTTCATCAGGAAGCTGCCCACCCAGCTCATCGAGGCCTTCAAGAGTACCCTCGACGAGGTGCGCGAGGCCGACGTGCTGGTGCACGTTGTGGATGTGTCGGCTCCCGACTTCGAGGAGCAGATGTACGTTGTCCAGAAGACGCTTGACGATATCGGCGCCGGCGACAAGCCGCAATACATAATCTTCAACAAGATAGACAATTACGAGTACGAACCCTACGACGAGTTCTCACTCACGCCCAAGGGAAAGGACAACCGCTCCCTCGACGACATAAGGCACGAATGGATAGACGAAAAGAAAGTGCCGTGCATTTTCATGTCGGCCCTCAGCAAGGAAGGCCTGCCGAAGCTTCGCTCGGACATTTACAAGATGGTCGCAGAAATCCACGCCGGCCGCTGGCCGTTCAACAATTTCCTCTGGTAGTTTGCGGGGTGGGGAGAACCTCCGCCCCGACTATTTCTTGCCGACGGCGCTACTATCCTGGAAGAGTTGATTCAGCCAGGTATGCAACTTGAGGCCTTCTACCGGGCTTCCTATTTTCTTGCGTATGTTGCCGTTAATGTGCAGAATGCTGCCCGTATGAAGAAAGTCATTCATTTCTTTGCTTGAGTATCCGGCGACATACAATGCGCACAGCCCAACCTCCTCGGCACTTAACCCATAGCCAACAAGCTTCTCTGTAAACACCGGATAAGATAAAGCATAGATCATTCCTACGGATTTCAACAACTCTTTGCGGGCTTCATTTATATGTTCTATGTCCTTTCTGGGACTAAACAGAGACGGATAGTACTTATCGTTATACAGATACGGCCTCAACGCATTCATCCGCACACTTAACTTTTCCCGCAGGCTATTGGTTTCTGCTCCGCCGCCTTCAACCAGAGTTTTTATGAAACCGTACTCCGCCCGGGCATCGGAAACTGCGGCCTTGTATTTCTGCTCCCGCTTCAGGAACAATACAACAAGAGTAACAAGACCCAACAGCAAGAGAGCGATTGCTATGGACAACCAGATCCGTTTTCGCAGATTCTTTTCTGCCTGAATAGCATTTTGGTAGCGCTCTTCAAGGAAACGAATGTCATTGTTGAAAACGGAGAGGTTGATGGTTTCAATAATGTTCTGATATGTTCGTTCTGCCTTCAACGCTTGCTCATAATCTCCTTTTGTCTGCTTTAGACATGAGAGATGAAAATAATAGTCTGCCTTGGCAAAGTCATCATTATCAGCCGGGAGCCCGCACAAAGCGAAAGCCCTTTCTGCCTCTTCTAACAACCCGGCTCTATATAAAGCCTTGGAAACCAATAAATAATTAATTGGAGTTCTGGTAGAATCGCACTTGCTCTGATACTCTTGACATTTCTTTAATAGCGATTCTTTTGTTTCCGCAGTATCTGTCAGGGCAGCACGAAAACGTGATTCATAATAATCAAAAGGTAATTGCAAATTTCTTGCAGACAACCATTGTTCTAGCTCTATTAACTCTTGGTTGGCCTTTTGTTTTTCTCCTTTTCTTCTATAGAGCGATGCTAAATCTAAGGCGTTTCTTATATAAAAACCAGGATTTGCAAGATATGGCGAAACTGCTTTTGATTTAATGATTTCGTCCAAGGCTTTATCAAGAGCGAATTGATAGTAGTAAATCCTTGCCTTACTATTATATAATCTTGATTTGTACTCATTCGGCACCGTTTTATCCATAAGCTTTTCTGCCTCTAGATACAAATCTATCGCCTCCTTATACTTACTTGCATTCTCAAATACTCGACCTTGATAATACAATGTAAGAAAACGATGATAGTTGTCACCGTGAGAAGAATAATAATTAACCGCTGGAGCAATCAAAGAATCTGAAGCGATGTCTATATAATTCTTATCCAGTGCCATTGAGTATAGCAGTGAAAATACAAGGCCTTGTCCTTGATTCTTCGAAAAGAAGAAATATCAATTTGCTGCAAGCTGACCAATGCGCTATCGGGCCGCTCCTGAATGAAACCCTCAATATCTATAAGATTACTATTGACGCCAACATTTCTGCAACCAATGATCAGAAATAAAACTATGGCAAGACTACCGCTGTTTGCTTTCATAGTTACAAAGGTCGCATTTTTCTATGAAGAAAAGTTGAGAATCATAGTATTTTTTTCCTTTTGTTTGCGGTTTTTCAGGCCAAACAACCGTCTGTAAGGTTGTTTGTTTATATCCATTTGATTATTAATGTATTACATAATGAAATAAATTTTATTTTTAATTTATATCTGGGTTCTTGTCCCTAACTTTGTGAGTGAGATTCATAATTTCAAAAAACAATGAAACCACTTTTCTCTTTCTTAGTGCTCACTCTGCAGATATGCTTTTTGAGCTTTAACAGTTTCGGCCAAGAAATTGTTGACCCAACCCCTACTATTATTGTTATTTCAGACCCTATCGGTCAAGGCCCCAGAACTCCAAATATAGTTCCAATCTCAGGGTATGTTTATGAAAACACAATCTATTTATTCTTCAGTAACGATCTCGGTGATGTCAATGTTCGTATAGAAGATTCTTTCGGTTGTACTATTCTTTCGACAACCGTAGATTCATCTGACGGCTCAGAGTCAATTCCCTTCAGTGGCGCTCCGGGCATTTATACCATCTATTTTACCCTGGAGGACAACACAAGTTATATTGGTAGATTTGAAGTACTATAATATGTTTTAGCCATGAAAAAGTATTTTATATTCTTTTGTATTCTGCTCATCACTTGTATTTCTTGCAATAATGAGATAGAACCAACTACATTCAATAAAGACGGAGAGCCTATTACCATGGATCAGGCAAAATACCTGATGAAGGATATATTGTCGACTGTTGATTTTGCTTTTATGTACAATTCACCAATCCCGGCAAAAACTTCGTTTATTATGTATGATTATAAGGAGAAAACGAACGTGGAAACAACATCCCCGGAATATGACGCCTGGATGTTTATAGAAAACCCGTTCTACTTTTCCGACATGATTCCCACATATTATAATTGCTATTATGTCAATACCCTTTCCGGTCAAATCGAGTTGGTCAAACTTAAATCTCCTCCTCAAGAGGGTTCCGGGGAATTGTTTTCTATGACCAATTTTGTTTTATTGGTTGATGCCGGCAGCTCTCCGGACACAAAAACAGGAGAGAGAGAAGAATTATTGAGAGGTTTCAATCCTACGCCCGTAGTCACCCATAGCGGACATACTTATGCCGTGATTATTGACGGCGGTATTAATCAGAATTATAACCATATGAGATACTGGAACATGTGCCAGTTTTTGTATAGAACGCTCAAATTAAAGTATGGGCTTGACGATGATGATATCTATACACTTGTTTGTGGCGGACCATCAACTACATGGTATTTCAGTAATGGTTTTTCCAGTTCGAGTTACCTTGATTTTGACCTTGATGGTTATGATGACATTGATTATTCGGCAACATCCACAAATATTGATACTGTTTTTGATGATATTTCAGATATAGCTATGGCGGGAGACAACCTGCTGGTTTTTGTCACGGACCATGGTGGCTTAGATAACAATACAAGCAGCATTTGTCTATGGGGTAGTGAAGAATACTATCCAGAAGATTTAAGCGATCAAATACTGAAGATTAATTCCGGGGTAAGAATCCATGTTGTATTAGGTCAGTGCCATAGTGGAGGTTTCATTCCTGATTTAATGCTTAGCAACGTGTCTGTAACCACCTCTTGCCTTAAGAACGAAGC
The DNA here is from genome assembly GCA_016288775.1 of Bacteroidales bacterium. Taxonomy (GTDB): domain Bacteria; phylum Bacteroidota; class Bacteroidia; order Bacteroidales; family UBA932; genus Cryptobacteroides. The sequence goes on from JAEELG010000013.1 coordinate 7,968, forward strand.
AGCATACGTTTATTATTACGATTCAGCCTATAGTGAATTCCTATATCATTGGATTTGTGCAATGGCTCAAATGGAGCCCTCTGGACAAGTTGTTTCCGGCGTTGATATTAACGGGGATGGTTTTATTTCATATTATGAAGCTTATCGGTATGCTTATAACAATGATTATTATCGTTTAAACCATCCCGGAGGAAATATTGAAACCCCGCAATACCAGTGCTTAACAACGTATTTTGGTGCCAATTATGATTTAGTGGGAAATTATTCTTATGTTCCAAGACTTCGGGATGCCGGGTCTCAGGTGGACGTCAGCTATTCACATACAAAAACCTTATATGTGGATGATTGTCCTCCTGGAGTGATCGCAGACTTCTATCCATCAGGAAATCTGGAAATAATAGCCGGAGGAAACAATTACGCAACTATCCGTTATACCGGCTCCCAACCTTATGAAAACAGTTCCTCAAATTATGTATATGTATCATTTCGAAATTCTAATACATCTTTACAGCCTTCGAGTGTTGATTGTATCTGCTGGAAAGGAGGTTATTACAATCAATCGTCGTTGATTTCTTTATCTTTCGGGGGGAATCCCTCTCTGTTTACTCTTCCGCAGTATTATAACAACATTGGTGTCAACTATGTCTGGAGCAGCAGTGTTTCCTCATGGTTTCCTCTTGTTCAAGATTATTACGCTTATTTCAATACCGATGACATACTGCCCCTTATTGGCGACACGGTAAGCGTATCGTTTAACAATCCATTGGGAGAATCCACGGTTATATCTCAAACATTGGAAAATATGGGATACGATATCGATTATTAATAGCTGCGGTGCATCGTTTTTTGTGCTTATGCAACTTTTTATGTTTCAAGTGCATCTATTATAAAAAGTGTAGCATTAAAACATGAGAAAATTAATTTTGTATCTGGGTATATTGTCTACTTTTCTGGTAACTTCCTGCATCGAAGATTTTTCTGTTATTCCCATTAAGTCCAAAAGGGAAGTTGCCGTCTTTTGTATTCTTAATGAGAGCCCGATACAGCACATGAAACTGTATTATATCGGAGAGAACGGCCTGCCGGGTAATCTACCGGTAGAAGGTGCCAAAGCCTGGTTATGCAGCCAGGACACCACGATTGCTTTTGATTGGATTGAAGGACTGGAATGGAGCTGTAATTACCAGCCATATTATGGTGAACGGATAGAATTGAAAGTCTTGCCTCCAGGCCAGGATACTTTACGATCCGTTACCATTTTTCCAAAAGATTTCGAAGTAGTGGGAAGGCATTCCTTTATTCGTATTGAAAACGAAAAGAATCCCGCAGATACTATTCGCGGTTTTTATAGCTACGAACTGTATGAATCAAATAAATACAACTGGGATACTTACTATACTGCTCCTATTAGTTGGGATTGTTGTCTTTGGGTTGTTCCGGGTAAGAACGAAGGATTACCTACTGCGGAATATCTGGCAACCGATCATATTGGCGTTGACGACTTCAACGTATGCCCGGGCAATATAACCGACCTTCCGTGTTTTAATCCGGATAGTATCAAGAATTCGAGTTTTCCATATGAGCCACATGAATTTCTTTTTGTTCCGGAGTGCCTTTCACACTTGAAACTGCATCATAAGGTACTAAGAATTAAGTATTCTGGAAGCTATAATAACCCACCCAAAAAAGAGGAAGAAAACTATTTTGAAGCGTATCGCAGGAATAGTATTATCCTTCTTTCTGATACATATTATTTATATTATTTATATTATTATTATCATCATATTAATCCTGAATATTATAATCGGTATTTCGATTATATGTATGTATATTCTGTTTCCGATGAATTGGACGCGTATTTAAAAAAAACATACGAGAAGATTTTGGATTCCGATAATCTGATATCCGATATGTATGAGACCGACACTTCTTATTCAAACATTCACGGTGGCAGGGGGGTATTTGGCTCTTGTATAGTACGTATAGCACAAGCAGGGCGTTATCCGGACAATCCGGATCCGTACAACCCTGTAATTTATTATCCTTTTCCTATTTTTGATAAGTAGAGTTCTTATGAAAAGGTTCTTTATATTAATATCTTTTTGTTTCTCTCTTTTTTCCTGTTCCTTGGAGGAGGATAGCTATAATCTTGTGGTCAATCACTATCATAGTTACATCGGTATTATGGGCGGGTCATTGTTTCTGGATATACAGTCTAATTCCCATTGGAGTGTCTCTACAACTGCAGATTGGATTAGAGTCATACCTGAATCAGGGGTTGGAGATGGAGAATTGACAGTTCTTGTTTCCGAAGCTGAAGAGCCAAGGGAAGGAAATATTCAATTCACACTTCCGGACGGAATGGTAAAAAAGGCTTTTATTTCTCAAGGGAATGAAGAAGGTTTTATAAAAATACTTGAATATCCAACTGGATATAACGACGGAAAACAATATAAAGGTGGTTTTGTGGTACTTGCAAACAGACCCTGGACTTTGGAATGTGAAGATTGGATAAATATTTATCCAAGACATTCAAAAAAATATAGAACAGAAGTGCTATATAAGGTTACCGGAAAGTCCGGGCTGGTAAATATGCATTTTACCTTAACATTAAATGATGGAACTTGTCTTTACCTTGAAAGTCGCTTTTTCATGTACTGATTATTCCAGATGAAGATATTATATAGTACCATTATTATACTGTTCTGCTTTGTATTTCCATCTTACGCACAGAGAGACACAACGCAAGTGAGAGATACGTTGCAGGCAGCAGTGAAAACAGATTCCAGGAGTATATTCGTAGCACCGGGAGTCAAGCGGCTCGACCCTATGGACTTCAGCAAAATGGTGAGTGCCACAGGAGCCGGAGACGCTATTAAATATATTCAGACACTGCCTGGTGTTTCTACCGGAATCGAAGGCTCATCTGCATATTTTGTACGCGGTGGTAATCTGGGTGGCAACCGGGTTTCCATAGACGGTGTACCCGTTTATGGCTGTTCCCATCTGATGGGTTTTACATCGGCATATTCACCGGACATGGTGGAACAATTAGACTTTTATGTTGGCGGATTCCCGTCCGAGGACTCAAATTTCACAGATTCACATATTGCAATTAAATCCAAAACAGGCAGTTTTGAAAAATGGTCTGGAAATGCTTCTATTAGCAACTTTATGGTAGGTGGCTCAGCAGGCGGGCCAATATTCAAAGACCGGCTTTCGCTCTTATTGGCATTGCGGGCGTCTCCCATCAATCCGGAATACGAACTGGCCTCGAACTTCTTAAAGAAGTACCTGCCAAAACTGGAGGAATTCAATGCCCTTGTGGGTGATGTTTATGCCAAACTTGCATATAGCATAAATGACTCTCATATTATTTCCCTTTCAACATTCCATTCAATAGATAAATACCACATTACTTACGGTAATGACAACATGATGAAGTGGCAGAATTCCATTATCAATCTTGAATGGAAGAATCTGCGGCCTTCAGGCTCGTCCACTATATCCATAGCTTATGATTATTTTGCTAATTCACAGGGACAGAACATCATGTTTAAAGGAAACATGAATAATCTGTCGGTGAACAGTTCCATTGGTGAAGTTTCTGCCCGCTGGCTGGAAAAGCGGGATTTTGGCAAGTATTATCATCTTCAATTCGGTGCCGGAGCCAGAAAGGCATACATGAATCCTTATGCGTCGGCCGAACCTGAATCTGAACAAACTGTATCCAATCCTCTGGATATTGCTATCTATAATGCCAATGCCCAATTGGAAATGTCCAAGACAGAACTTTTCAAACTGGTTGGCGCTTTCCGCGGGAATATTTACACGTACAAGAATATGAACAAACGCGATCCGGTTAAAGTATATCCCGAATTCAGTTTGTCCGGCAATTATACTCCGCTCGAATGGCTTACCATTGAAGCCACTGCCGACTGGACTTACATGTTCTATCATCTTCTGGAGGGCATACCTATGGGGTGGTCCGTGGATATGATGATTCCGGCTGATGAAAGACGCGGCCCGGAGTCTGCCCGGCAATTTTATGCCGGTCTGCTGTTTTCTCTGGGCGGCGGTCACAGCATATCCGTCGGTGGTTATGATAAAAAATCGAAAGGGTTGGTGTACTTTGAAAAAGCCGTCGAGTTGTTCAGCCCTTCCAGAGCCACATGGGAAAGCAATGTCATCCAGGGAAAAGGTTCTTCAAGAGGACTGGAGTTTTTGTACGAAAAGGTCGGCAAAGTACTTGATTACAGACTTGCATATACACTTTCAAAAACTGACCGCACCTTCGACGGGCTTAACGGAAACAGGCCATTTCCCGCCAAATACGACCGCACACATATACTCAATTTTACAACGACTGCAACGTTATGCGATAACGACCGTTGTTCAGTTTCTGTGAACTCTCTGTTTACATTTCAGTCAGGCTATTGGGAAACCGTACCGGACGGGCATTACCATGTTTATCCCTTGTTCGGGATGACGTTCCAAAAATATCCTCATTTTATTGATCCAAAACAGAACATGTGGTATAACGTTCCGAACGGTGAATGGCTGGGATACCCTGAAGAATATATGGAAGGTATAGAAATTAATTATTATTCCGGTAAAATAAACAATTTCCGGATGCCGGACTATATCAGATGGGATATCGGATGTTCCTTCCATTTCAAGTCGTCAAAGTGCCCGTCTACGCTGAATCTGGGAGTCTATAATGTATTGAACAGACATAATCCATTCGTCGTCATATACGACGCAGACCAGGGAAAATGGCGGCAGGTTTCACTATTTCCCATTATGCCGAGTATTTCTTATACTATTGAATTCTAAAAAGAGGTGATTACTCATTGATTGAATAATCACCTCTCCTATTAATAATAACTATTCTTAGTCTGAGAACTTTGCTTTCAGGAACTCGCGGTTAAGGCGGGCTATGTGAGCCACAGTGATGCCCTTGGGACATTCGAGCTCACAGGCGCGGGTGTTGGTGCAGTTGCCGAAGCCCAGTTCGTCCATCTTGGCGACCATAGCCTTCGCGCGGCGCTTGGCCTCGGGGCGGCCCTGGGGCAGCAGCGCCAGCGAACTCACGCGGGCGGCGACAAACAGCATTGCAGAGCCGTTCTTGCAGGTTGCAACGCAGGCGCCGCATCCCACGCACGCCGCAGCGTCCATACTTTCCTCCGCCTTGTCGTGAGGGATGAGGATGTTGTTGGCGTCCTGGGCGGATCCGGTGCGCACGGAGATGAATCCTCCGGCCTGCAGAATCTTGTCGAATGCGGAACGATCCACCACAAGGTCCTTGATTACAGGGAAAGCGGCACTCCTCCAGGGTTCTACGGTAATGGTGGCGCCGTCCTTGAAATGGCGCATGAACAGCTGGCAGGTTGTCACATGGTCGTCGGGGCCGTGTGCGCGGCCGTCGATGTACAGCGAGCAGGCGCCGCAGATGCCCTCGCGGCAGTCGTGGTCGAAGGAAACCGGACCACTGCTCTGGCAGCCGCGCTCAACCGCAACGGGGTCGCACCCTTCACGGATAAGCTGCTCGTTCAGTATATCAAGCATCTCGAGGAAAGAGGCGTCTTCTTCGATACCAGAAATATGATAGGTCTCGAAATGGCCTTTGGCCTTGGCGTTCTTCTGACGCCATATCTTTAAATTGAATTCCATATTAGTCTTTGTAATTTCTGGTAATAACCTTGATATTCTCGTACACAAGAGGCTCCTTGTGGAGTTCGGGATCAACTCCTTCACCCTTGTACTCCCATGCCGCCACGTACATGTAGTTGGCGTCGTCGCGCTTGGCCTCGCCCTCCTCGGTCTGGCTCTCCACGCGGAAGTGGCCGCCGCAGGACTCGTTGCGGTTGAGTGCGTCGCGTGCCATCAGCTCGCCGATTTCGAAGAAATCCTCGAGGCGCAGGGCCTTCTCCAGTTCCTGGTTGAATTCGTACTGGATGCCAGGAACCTTGACGTTCTCGTAGAACTCCTTGCGGAGTTCGCGGATAAATCCGATGGCCTTCTCGAGGCCCTCCTTGTCGCGAGCCATACCCACGTAATTCCACATAATGAGGCCGAGCCTCTTGTGGATGGAATCCACCGTCTCTTTACCGTTGATGGCGAAAAGCCTGTCAATACGGGCCTGAACGGCCTTTTCCGCCTCTATGAATTCGGGACGGTTGATGTCGGTCTTGGGCTCAGCGAACTTCTTGGAGAGGTAGTCGCCGATAGTCACCGGAACAATGAAATAACCGTCGGCCAGGCCCTGCATGAGGGCGGACGCGCCGAGGCGGTTTCCGCCGTGGTCGGAGAAGTTGGCTTCGCCGATGGCATACAGGCCGGGGATGGTGGTCTGGAGATCGTAGTCAACCCAGATACCTCCCATGGTATAGTGGATGGCGGGATAAATCATCATAGGCTCCTCCCAAGGGGACGAAGCGGTGATCTTTTCGTACATCTCGAAGAGGTTTCCGTAACGCTCGGCAACCTTCTGGTGGCCCAGGCGGTTGATGGCGTCGGCAAAATCGAGGAACACGGCAAGGCCGGTCTCGTTCACGCCGAAGCCGGCGTCGCAACGTTCCTTGGCGGCACGGGACGCAACGTCGCGGGGAACCAGGTTACCGAAGGCCGGATAGCGGCGCTCGAGGTAGTAATCGCGGTCTTCCTCGGGGATCTGGGAAGGCTTGATCTGATGCTTGCGGAGTTTTTCCACATCCTCAAGTTTCTTGGGAACCCAGATGCGGCCGTCGTTGCGGAGCGACTCGCTCATGAGCGTGAGCTTGCACTGCTGGTCGCCGTGTACGGGGATGCAGGTGGGGTGGATCTGCGCGAAGCAGGGGTTTGCGAAGTAGGCGCCCTTCTTGTAGCATTGCAGCGCCGCGGAGCCGTTGGAATTCATGGCGTTGGTGGACAGGAAGTAGGTGTTTCCGTATCCGCCTGTAGCGATGATGACGGCGTGCGCGCCGAAGCGCTCAAGTTGTCCGGTGACGAGGTTGCGGGTAATGATACCCTTCGCCTCGCCGTTGATGACCACCAGGTCGAGCATCTCGTGGCGGGGGTATGCCTTCACGGTGCCGGCGGCAATTTCCTTATTGAGCGATGCATACGCTCCCAGAAGCAGCTGCTGGCCGGTTTGGCCGCGGGCGTAGAAGGTACGGCTAACCTGAACGCCGCCGAAGGAACGGTTGGCAAGGTAGCCGCCATACTCGCGGGCGAAGGGGATGCCCTGGGCAACACACTGGTCGATAATTGCGGCACTCACTTCGGCCAGACGGTATACGTTGGCCTCGCGGGCGCGGTAGTCGCCTCCCTTGATTGTGTCGTAGAACAGACGGTAAACGGAGTCCTTGTCGTTCTGGTAGTTCTTGGCTGCGTTGATACCGCCCTGCGCGGCGATGGAGTGGGCGCGGCGGGGAGAGTCGCTGATGCAGAAAATCTTCACATTGTAGCCGAGTTCGCCGAGCGAAGCGGCTGCAGATGCACCGCCCAGGCCCGTTCCGACCACGATGATTTCGAGTTTACGCTTGTTGTTGGGACTCACAAGATGAATTTCTGACTTACGCTTAGTCCATTTCTGGGCTAAAGGTCCTTCAGGAATCTTTGAAGTAAATTTATCGGCCATTTGTATTATGAATTAATTTGGTTTTCTATAATAAGGCGAAGATACAACTAAAAACTGACAACGGCAAATAAAGAACGTTAACGCTGTTCTGCCTGCATAGGTGTTCAGTTTGATATTCTTTAAATTATTAGTAATTTTGCCAGTAATCTAAGCTATTTGAATAGTATGAGAACTGTTTTAAGGTTAATAGTATCTTTACTTTTAATTATAATAGCCTCGTTCGGGATATATGCCCAGGACAGTATTTACACAGTAAACGGTGAATGCTTCAAATCAAAAGTCCAGTCAATTGATAAGAATCTGATTCATATAAACCCTATTGAGAGGGATTCCAGTACCATAAAGAGTTTTCCGAGAAACTATGTTACCAAGATAGTTTTCTCGGATGATTATATTGTAGAGTTTACAAAAGACGGTGAAATAGTGCGCGACAAGTTGCTTGAAGCGCCGGTATTTAAAGCTAAGGGTTCACGCATCTATGCCGAAGGGGTAGTGCCTCTGAATGAAGAAGAAACCAGTCAGTATTTCGGCGTTGACAGGTATTACCTTTCTTTTAAACCGGAAAGGGCAAGATACATGACTGGAATGATGCAGTTGTTTACAGGTGGTGCCGGAATAGGATTATGCGCTTTTCTGGAAACTCCCATATCTTTTGAATTAAATAAGGATATATGGTATCGTACCTATGAAAAATCAATTGTATTTCATGGTCTTTCAATACAGCGCACCACGCCTCTTAATGTAAAGGACAGGGTTATTTTCTCCGGACATCTGGTTCCTTATATGGTGACAGCGGAGTTTTTTACCACTACTACGCTTATTTCCGGAATAACCAATATTATAACCTCAAGTTCTGCATTAAAGAAAATCAATACCCGTAACAATAAGCCGGCACCTACGCTCACCAGTACAAAAGTCCAGTATTGGACAAGCATTGGACTAACAGCTGTAGGCGCCGGAGCATTGATCGGCGGTTACCTTGACTTGAATACTCATAAAGACTGGTATATCGAGCATAATCCCGATCCCAGATATGAACGCCATACCGGCGACGCGCCAATCGCTGGCCCTATACTTGCAATTGCAGGTTCGGTTCTTATGAATATTGGGGTGACCGAATTCACGGTTGCCAGCACCCGCCTTAAGGGTTACTCTAAAATAGGAAACAACACTCCTCTTGCCCTGGCCTGCGGTCCAACCACCTCAGGTTACGGCATGACGCTGACTTTCTGATATAGTTTATTTAAATAGAGTATCCTCCTCGGGTTCCTTCTGGAGGCCGAGGTGCTTGTAGGACTTTTCAGTGGCTATGCGGCCGCGTTGGGTGCGGACTATGAAGCCTTCCTTGATCAGGAACGGCTCGTAAACTTCCTCGAAAGTGCCCTGATCTTCACCTATCGCCGTAGCAATTGTATTGGCTCCGACAGGTCCGCCCTTGAAGGTACTTATAATGGTTCGCAGGATCTTGTTGTCGATGGCGTCGAGGCCGCGGGTGTCGATATTCAGTTTATCCAGCGCATAACGCGCAATTTTCAGGTCTATATGGCCGTCGCCAACTACCTGCGAAAAGTCGCGGACACGGCGCAGCAGGCCGTTGGCGATACGTGGCGTGCCGCGGCTGCGGAGGGCAATCTCGCGCGCAGCATCGTCGTCTATTCCGATCTTGAGTATGCCGGCGCTGCGCTTCACTATCTTTATTAACTGATCAGTGTCGTAGTAGTCGAGACCGCTGGTGATTCCGAAGCGGGCGCGGAGTGGAGCGGTAAGTAATCCGGAGCGGGTGGTGGCGCCTACTAAAGTAAAGGGATTCAGGGAGATACGTACCGAACGGGCGCCGGGCCCCTTGTCGATCATTATATCTATAACGAAGTCTTCCATAGCGGAATACAGGTACTCCTCCACTTCCGGGGACAGACGGTGGATCTCGTCTATGAACAGCACGTCGCCGGTCTCAAGGGAGGTGAGAAGGCCCGCCAGGTCACCCGGCCTGTCGAGCACCGGACCTGAGGTAATCTTCATGTTTACCCCCATCTCGTTGGCTATGATATGCGCCAGGGTGGTCTTTCCCAGACCGGGAGGGCCGTGGAAAAGGGTGTGGTCGAGAGGCTCGCCCCTCAGCTTCGCAGCCTGGATGAAAATTCGCAGATTGGATACGATTTCTGCCTGTCCGGTGAAATCTTCCAGTTCGCGGGGCCGGATTATTCCGTCTAAATCCTTATCTTTGCCCTCGTTTGTATTGTGGGGGTTAAAATCGGACATTTCTCTGATTCCTTATTACAATTACAAATATAGTTCTTTTAATTTATAATTTGATGATGCTCTTATAGCTGTGGATATGTTGATTATTCATTCAATACTATGAGTATCAAATTTTTATAAAATAAAAGAGTGTTGATAACTTTGTAACAGGCTTGTTATGGTTTTGTGTAAAACCAGGCTAAGTTTTTTATAAACAGCGTTATCAACACGGTTATAAACATAAAAAATGAGTTTGATGTTAATAAGTAAGAAATCAACATCGTTACTCAAAGACAGATTATCTTCTCAAAAGGAGGTTTTCTGTCGTTCGCTGTTTCTGTCCGCCCGCTGGTTCGTGCTTTCCCAGGTGGCGGACGGGGGCCTGCATTTTATTATCCTTCCCGGCAGGGAAGCCGCCGAATACTGTTCTTCCGACCTGTATAGCCTGACTGAAGGAGACAAGGTGTTTTTCCTCCCTTCTTCCGGTAAAAACATCGAAAGGAGCAACTACAAATCGTCCCTGGGGGTGCAGCGCACCGCCGCAGTGGAAAAGATACTCAACTACGACGGCACCAACCTCTTTATTGTCACTTACCCCGAAGCTCTTGAAGAGGCTCTCCCGAACACGGAAAACATAAAGGAGTCGCTGTTCAGTATAAAGACAGGCGACGAGATATCCCACGAAAGCATAATCGAAAAACTCGCTGTCCTCGGCTTCGAAAAAGTGGAATTCGTGTCAGCCCCCGGCCAGTATGCGATCAGGGGTTCCATAGTGGATATTTTCTCCTACTCCCGCAACCATCCCTACCGCATCTCCTTCTGGGGCGACGAAATAGAGAAGATCCACCTTTTCGACTGCAATACCCAACTCTCGGTTTCCGAAACTTCCCAGGCGGATATAATATCGGATATCATCTCAGAGGGTACCCCGGAAGGGCGCAACATCCTCGAACTGCTGCCGGAGGGCTCCACAGTGTGGCTCGACTCGTCCGACATGTACAAGGACAAGCCCTTCTTCCAGCTTATTGAAAAATATCGAAGGGTATTAATCGACACCCCCCTGGCACGCCAGGACGCCGATCCTGTAACCTTCAACATAGCTCCGCAGCCTGTATTCAACAAGAACTTCGAACTGCTCACTGAAGACATACGCGAAAAGATAGAAAGCGGCTACGAAGTGTACATCTACGGCGAGAAGGAGAACCAGCTGAACCGCATTTCCTCCATCCTTTTCCAGAACGGCGGCGTAATACCCAAGTTCGTCAAAGGCAAGAACATACACAACGGATTCATCGACCGCGACGACCGCATCTGCTGCTACACCGACCACGAAATCTTCGACCGCTTCCACCGCGTTAGCATACGCCGCAGCGTCGACAAGACCGAACAACTCACCATCAACGACCTGAACTCCTTCAATATAGGCGACTACGTGGTGCATATCGACCACGGCGTGGGAGTGTTCGGCGGCCTGGTGCGCATGCGCGACGACTTCGGACGCATGAAGGAGGTGGTAAAAATCACCTACCGCGACGGCGACGTGGTTTTCGTATCCGTGCACGCGCTGCATAAGATATCCCGCTTCCGTTCCCGCGACGGCGAGGCGCCGAAAATCAACAAACTCGGGTCCAAGACCTGGATAACCCTGAAGAACAGCGCCAAGTCGCGCGTCAAGGATATAGCCAAGGACCTCATACAGCTATACGCAAAGCGCAAGGCGTCCAAGGCTTATGCCTTCTCGCCCGACACCTACCTGCAGGAGGAACTCGAATCTTCGTTCATGTACGAGGACACCCCCGACCAGGAACTGGCATCCAAGGCCGTCAAGCGCGACATGGAGGGCACCTGCCCCATGGACAGGCTGATATGCGGCGACGTGGGTTTCGGCAAGACGGAGATAGCCATCCGCGCCGCATTCAAGGCGGCAGTGGACGGCAAGCAGACGGCGGTGCTCGTGCCCACCACCATCCTCGCCCTGCAGCACTTCACCACCTTCACCGAGCGCCTCAAGAACCTCCCCTGCACGGTGGATTACGTCAGCCGCCTGCGCACCGCCAAGGAAATCACCGACATTCGCAAACGTCTGGAAACAGGAAAGATAGATATCCTCATAGGAACCCATAAGATACTCTCCGACTCCTTCGTATTCAAGGACCTGGGGCTGCTGGTAATCGACGAGGAACAGAAATTCGGCGTAGCCGCGAAAGAGAAACTCCGCAAGCTGCGCACATCCGTCGACACCCTCACCCTTACCGCCACCCCCATCCCGCGCACCCTCCAGTTCTCGCTGCTGGGCGCCCGCGACCTGAGCATCATCAACACTCCTCCGCCCAACCGCATCCCCATCCAGACGGAGATAATACTGTTCGACAAGGACGAAATCAAGAGCATCGTCGAATACGAACTCAACCGCGGCGGGCAGGTGTTTTTCCTGCACAACAAGGTGGAGGAACTGCCTGCGATCTATGAGATCCTTCACCGTCTCATTCCGGACATGAAGATATGCGTGGCGCACGGCCAGATGGAGTCAAAGGCGCTGGAAAACCGCATGCTGGAGTTCATCCGCGGCGACTACGACATGCTGCTCTGCACCACCATCATCGAGAACGGACTCGACATCCCGAACGCCAACACCATCATCATCAACCAGGCGCAGAACATAGGACTGAGCGACCTGCACCAGCTGCGCGGCCGGGTGGGACGCTCCAACCGCAAGGCCTTCTGCTACCTGATAGTGCCGCCGCTCACCACCCTCACCGACGACGCCCGCAGGCGCCTGAAGGCGATAGAGGAATTCAGCGACCTCGGGAGCGGATTCAACATCGCCATGCAGGACCTCGACATCCGCGGAGCCGGCAACCTCCTGGGCGCGGAGCAGAGCGGATTCATCATGGACATGGGATTCGAGACGTATCAGAAGATACTCGCGGAAGCCATGGAGGAACTCGGCGTGGAAACGGGTATCGTGCGCCAGAGCGGAAGGGGAAACTTCTCCACCGACTGCACCGTGGAAACCGACCAGCCGGCCATGATTCCCGATGGCTACATCGATATAACAGCCGAAAAGATACGCATTTACAAACAGCTTGACTCCCTGCTCTCCGACAAGGAGATAGACCTGCTCAAAACGCAGCTGCAGGACCGTTTCGGCGCCATGACGCCGGAGGTGGAGAACCTCTTCGAAGTGGTGAAGATACGCAACGCCGGCGCGGCGCTCGGATTCGAGAAGGTGATAATCAAGAACGGTATGTTCATAGCCTTCTTCATCTCCAACCAGATGTCGCCTTATTTCCGCTCCGACACCTTCGCCAGCATCATCGACAAAGTCAATTCCGGAGTGAGCAACCTGGAGCTGAAACAGAGCGAGGGCAAGCTCAAACTGATTACCAGAAAAGTGGACAGTTTGGAAAAAGCCCGCTCAATCCTTAGTAAGTTGGAAGAAAATTCGTAAATTTGCATTTTGTCAATTAATAAAGAAGAAGTGGCAAACCTGTTGGTGGAAATAGGCAACACGGCCGTCAAGGCAGCCTGGTCGGAGGGGTCCGTACTGGGCAAGACGGTGCGTTACCAGGGCGAGGGGGTGATGAATTTCATCTCCTCCCTCATCGACAGGCAGACCCCGCTGGTGCTTACGGTGGCCTCCGTGCGCAACGTCACTCCCGAGGAGCGCGAAACGCTCGAGGACCTGTGCCAGTATCTGCTGCTTCTTGACCCGTCGCATCCCGATCTGCTGTCTCCCTACGGCGTGCCGGAGTACCTGAGCTACGACCGCGCGGCGTCGCTGGTGGCGGCAACCCACCTGTTCAAGGGCAAGGCGTGCACCGTCTTCGACCTCGGCACCACGCTCACCGTCGACCGTATCGACGCGCAGGGACGTTACGAGGGTGGGGATATATCCCTCGGATGCCGTACGAGGTTCAAGGCCCTCAACCGTTATTCAAAGGCCCTGCCGCTGGTGAACATGCCGGCCGCAGGCAGGCCTTCTGGCGATCCGCTGACGTCTTCGATCGAGACCGGAGTTATTTCAGGTATAATGTTTGAAATAGAAGGGTACATCCGGTCAAATCCCGAAAATATCGTGATTTTTACAGGCGGAGACGCAATTTATTTTGCCAAGCGGATGAAAAACTCCATATTTGTCGTTTGTAATCTCGGATTGATGGGTTTGGCTATCATTACTGATGAGTATGTCAAGAAAAACATTCAGTAGCCTGCTGCTGTCGCTCGTTATGCTGACGGCTCTCGGCCTGGGCGCGCAAGCCCAGACCTATGGCAGCTATACCCCCTATTCGATCTTCGGCGTGGGCGACCTCGCCCCGGGTGGAACCGCATACAACAAGAGCATGGGCGGAGTGGGCATAGCGGCCCGTAACAACCGCTTCCTCAACCCGATGAACCCTGCGGCCGTCACGGCGCGCGACTCCCTGGCTTTCATGGCCGACTATTCCCTGCTGCAGGACAACAAGATTTTCCGCCAGGGCGACATGATTTCCGCCTCCAACACTATGAACGTGGCCGACTTCGTGATTTCCTTCCCCATCTGGCGCTCGTCCGCGATGATGGTGGGAATCATGCCATACAGCGACACCGGATACGGTTACGGCTACCTGGTCACTGACCCCAACGTCATCGGCCGCACCGGTAACGTGAGCTATACCGCTTCCGGCAGCGGCAGCCTCTACCAGGCCTTCGTGGGCGCCGGCGCCACCTTCTGGAAGCGCCTCTCCATCGGCGCCGAGTTCATCTATCACTTCGGAATGATCGAGAAGACCTTCACCGAATCCTTCTCGGAGGCCTCCTACAACGGCGCGTCCAACGGTCACAAACTTCAGCTGAACGCTCCCGCCGGCAAGTTCGGACTGCAGTACGAGCAGCCCCTCGGAGCCAAGAGTTCCCTCACCCTGGGCGCCACCTACAAGACGGCGGCCCGGCTCGGAGGCACCATCGACAGCTACCGCTATTCCACCGGCACCGCCGCATCCGATACGCTGTACCACAAGAACGGCGCCCCCGGGAACGTGCGCCTCGCCTCCGAAAAGGGCATAGGCCTATCGTTCCGCTACGCCGACAAGTTCATGGCCGAGGCCGACTACACCCGCTCCGACTGGAGCACCACGGGCATCGACCTGCGCGAGGGAATGACGGGCAACCTTACCACCGGCGCCGGCCGCTCCGCCTTCAAGGCGGCGATGACCGAAAGCTGGCGCGTGGGCTTCGAATATGTCCCCAACAGGAACGATATCCGCTACTATTACAACAAGATAGCATACCGCGCCGGGGCCTACTTCAAGAAGGAGTATTTCACCCTCGACGGGAACCCCGTAAATGCTTATGGCATAACTCTTGGCGCCACCCTTCCGGTGTTCCGCTGGTACAACGGAATCACTGTTGGTATGGAATTTGGACAGAGGGGTTCGATAAAGAACAACATGATCCGCGAGACCTATGCCAATTTCTCCATCGGATTCAATTTGTTCGACATATGGTTTGTTAAAAACAGGTACGAATAACAATTAACCAAAGAAAGATATGAAAAAAGTATTTTTAGCAGTGATCAGCCTTACGATGCTGTTCTCCGGCGCAAGCCTCTTTGCACAGGATATGAGCAAGTATGGCGAGAATGCGTCTGAATGCGTCAAGTACCTTTCCTACTACACGGAGTACTACAAACAGAAGAATTATGACGACGCCACCCCCAACTGGCGTACGGCATACAAGCTCTGCCCGCCCAGCTGCAGCCAGAACCTGCTTATCCAGGGTTCGGAGCTCGTGTCCAGGCTCATTGCCAAGAACGCGAAGAACACCGTCATGGTGGAGGGTCTGGTAGACACCCTGCTCACCCTGCAGGACCAGAGGGCCCAGTACTTCCCCAAGTATGCAGCCACCGCCATGAACAACAAGGCGAGCTATGCGGCAAAATATATCAAGAACGATCCCAAGAGGGTTTACGACATCTATGAGAGTGTGATTGCAGCCAACGGCGCCGAGACCAAGGCTTCCGTGCTGTTCAACGACTTCAAGGTGGCCGTCGACCTCTACGGCGACGGTGTCGTGGGTACCGAGGAGGTTCTCAACCTCTATCAGAGGAACCTCGACATGCTGAACAACATCCAGCCCGCCTCCGAGATCGAGAAGGAGCAGATAGCCAAGTTCCGCACCGACATCGAGACCATGTTCGGCACCAGCAAGGTGGCCAGCTGCGACGACCTCCTGAAGATCTTCGGTCCCCGCTACGAGGCCAATCCCAACGACCTCCAGCTTGCGACCAACATCGTCAAGATGCTCAGCCTGGCTGACGACTGCAACAGCAACGACCTGTTCCTGAACGCCGTCACCACCATGTACTCGCTCGAGCCGTCCGCCGATGCAGCGTACTACCTGTACAAGCTGCACTCCGCAAGGGGCAACGTGAACGACGCCATCAAGTACATGAACGAGGCAATCGACCGCGACGATTCCGATGTGAAGGACGACGCCGGCTATCTCTACGAGCTCGCTGTCTACTGCGTCAAGAACGGCCGCAACGCTACCGCCTACGATGCCGCCACCAAGGTTCCTTCCATGGACGAGACCCTCGCCGGCAAGGCATACCTGCTCATCGGCACCATCTGGGGTTCCGCATCCTGCGGCGGCGACGAAATCGCCCGCAGGGCTCCCTACTGGGTGGCTTGCGACTACATGAACAAGGCCAAGGCCGCCGATCCTTCACTCACCGACGACGCCAACCGTTACATCGGCCAGTACAGCAAGTACTTCCCTCCGGCAGCGGATGCGTTCATGTACGACGTGACCAACGGTCAGTCCTACACCGTGGTTTGCGGTGGCATGAGGGCGACGACCACCGTCAGGACCGTCAAATAGTCTTGAGGCGAAAATCCGATATTACAATGATGCTGGCAAGCGTTTTCGCGCTTGCCAGTATCGTCGTTTCGTGCGGTGACCATCTGGGCGAAGCCGACATGCTCGACCTGTCCTCCACCCCCGTGCAGTCCATCGAGAACATGTTCACGGTGCAGACCAAGAACGGCAAGGTGGAAATGCGCATCGAGGCGCCCCTGATGCAGACATACGACAGCGACACCCTAAAGATCGACCGTTTCCCGAAGGGCCTTTCCGTTTACACCTACAACGACGCCGGCGAGCTGGAGAGCATAGTGTTCTCCGACGACGCTACGCACAAGGTGGACAAGAGGCGCCACAAGGACGACACCTGGTCGGCGTTCGGGAACGTGATGATCCACAACGTGATCAAGCGCGAGAGCATGGAGACCGACACGATTTACTGGGACGAGAGCAAGAATGAGATCTACACCGACTGTTACGTCAAAATGTACTCTCCGGACGGTTTCATGCAGGGTTACGGCATGCGCGCCGACGACCACGCGCGCAACTCCATCCTGCGCAAACCGTTCAACAGTTACGGCGTTACGGAGAAGGATTCAACCATTGTTGTGATTGATTCTGTGAATTTTATTGGTGCTTTCCCAAAAAATTTGTAATTTCGCGGCCCATTACTTTTGATTGAATAATAAAAAATAAATAACACAATGGCGGTTCTTCAAAACATTCGCGTAAAATTCGGCCTGGCGATATCCATTATCATCGCCCTCGCCCTCTTGTCGTTTATCATCGATCCGAACACCCTGGAGTCGGCTCTGAACTCCATGTCGTCCAAGTACGACGTGGGCCAGATCGCCGGCAAGCGCGTGTCCTACACCGATTTCCAGGAGAATGTCGACAAATTCACCACCATCCATCAGATAGCCACCGGTTCTTCCGTCCAGAACGAGCAGAACCAGCTGCAGATCCGCAACGCCGCATGGCAGGACTTCCTTGACAGGTACATGTTCACCAAGAACTGCAAGGAAGCGGGTCTCCGCGTTGGCGCCGACGAGGTCGTCGACCTTACCACCGGCAACAACATCTCTCCCGTGCTGGCTCAGAATCCGGCTTTCGCCGACGAGACCGGGGCCTATTCCCCCGATCTTCTCCGCGACTTCGTTCAGAACGACGTCGCATCCGACGAGTCCGGCCGTCTGAAGCTGTTCTGGAATTATCTCCAGAACTCCGTGATGGTGCAGAAGTTTTACGACAAGTACGGCGCCCTTTTCACCAATTCCGCATATCTTCCCCAGGTGTTCTCCGACCGTCTGGTCGCCGAGACCAACACCACCGCAAAGGTTGATTACGTGATGGTGCCGTTCAACTACAACGACAGCACCGTAAAGGTGACCAATGCCGAGATCAAGGCGTATTACAAGGCCCACAAGAAGGATTACAAGCAGGCCGCAGGCCGCGACATCGAGTACGTGGTCTATGAGGTCGTTCCTTCCGAGGCCGATATCCAGAAGACCAGCGACGACATGGAGGCAGCGGCGGCAGAGTTCGCTACCACCACCAACATGAAGGCGTTCCTTCTCAGGAATTCGGAGCGTTCCTACAGCGAGTATTGGTATACCAAGAACGAGCTGGCGAGCAATCTGTCTTCCGACATCGCAGAGTTCGTTTTCAGCGGCGCAAAGGGAGTGTCTCCCGTTTACAAGAACGGCGACATGTTCCGTTGCGTGCGCACCATGGACAGCGCCATGGTTTCCGACTCCGTGTATGTGAAGCATATCCTTCTCCAGGGTATGGACGCCAAGGCCAAGGCCGACAGCCTCTGCGCTGTCGCAGCCAAGGGAGGCAGCTTCTCCAACCTTGTCGCCATGTATTCCGCCGACCAGAATTCAGCAGCTGACGGAGAGCTCGGCAACCTCGGATGGTTCACCCAGAACTATCTCATCCCCGGTTTCGAGCCCGCCATCACCGCCGAGGTCGGCAAGCCGTTCGTGCTCAACACCCAGTATGGCAGCCATGTGGTCCTGGTGTCCAAGCGCACCAAGCCCGTTGCCAAGAAGCAGGTGGCCATTCTCGAGAAGACCGCCCTTGCAAGCAAGAAAACCTTCAACGAGTTCTATTCCCAGGCCAACCGTTTCGCCACCCTGGCAGGCGGTACCTATGAGGGATATAAGAAGGCCATCGACTCCACCGGCGTGTATTCGCACCCGATGAACAACGTCACCGAGGCCACTGCGAACTACGGTTCCGTCAGCCAGGCCAAGGAGATCACCCGCTGGGTCTATGACAACAAGCCCGGAAAGGCTTCCAACATCATTACGGTCAACAACAATTTCTTCTTCGTGGTGGCCCTGAAGGCCGTTCGCGAGGAGGGATACCAGCCCGTTAACGAGGTGGCCCCCATGATCGACGACATTCTCCGTACCCGGAAGCTGCAGGAAGTTACCTGCAAGGATGTCGCAGCAAAGATCGAGGGCATGACCGACCTCGAGGAGATTGCTACCGCCCTCAAGGCCGGAAGCAACAGCCGCGAGGACGTGTCGTTCAACACCAGTGGCGCCTCCATGCTTGAGCCCGCACTTGTCGGCGCAGCGGCAGCCGCCCCCGAGGGGCAGGTTTGCGGCCCCGTCGCCGGTCAGGCTTGCGTGTATGTCTTCAAGGTCAGCGACCGCGCCTCCGGCTCGTTCTATACCGCCGAGGATGCAGCCACCACCGAGAAGCAGAAGGCTCAGTACAGCGCCCAGATGATTGTCCCTACCATGATGGAGTACGACAACGTGAAGGACAATCGCGCCCGCTTCTTCTAGGATAACCCGATTGTGTTTTTATGGCGCCGGAGGACTTGTCCCCCGGCGCTTTTTGTTTGCCGTGGTGAAGTGTGCGTATCAGGATTCGCAGGCCTTGAACAAATCGCGTAGCCAGGCGGGGAGGGTCCGGCCGTCGAGGGCGTTGCCGAGCTTTTCGCGGATGCTGCAGTTAATCTGGTAAATGCTTCCGCTGTCGATCATGTCGGTGAGTTCTTTTGTAACAAATCCCGAGGCAAAGAGAGAGCACAGGCCGATTTCTTCGGCCGTGAGTCCGCTTTCCACCAGCCGGGCAATGAACTTCGGGAAAGAGAGCGAGTACAAGAGGCCGACGTTTCTCAGCATTTCTTGGTTGTCCCGAGTCAGATTATGAAGAACCCTTCGGTTGACTTGCCTGGTGGGCACTTTCTGAAAATAAGGAGCAAGAGCTTGCAACCGCATGTTCAGCTGACTCTTGATGTCGCCGGATTCGTCCCCGCAATTCTTGACCGCCTCTTGAATAACGGCGTATTCTCCCCGTATTTCATCATAAGACCGCTTCAGTTCTTGTTGTTTTTTATGATTGTGTATGAGAATGACTATAAAGGCAGCCATCATAATGCCAATCAAAATGGACAAAAGGAAAATCTTGTTCTTTTTGCGCTCTTGCTCCATGTTGTTATTGTAACGCTCTTCTAAAAAACGCACGTCATTCCTGAAGATATTCAGGTTCTTTGTTTCTATCAGCCTTCGGCTTTCCTCCACAGACGCAACATAATTATCGAAATCGCGCAAGCCTTTGTACAACCTTGTGGAAACAGAGTAATAATTGATAGAGTCGTTAATACTCGAAGAAGCAGAAAGACGCAAGTCATCCAACGCCGACGTTGTTTTATCATAATCATTCAACTTAAGCATAACGTTTGCGATAAGCAAAGCATCTGGTTTACGATGCTCGGCCGTGCAAGTGTTTTCATACAAAGAGTAATAATAGCGAATGGAGTCCGCATCATCGTTTGAATGAAATAATTTATTGAACAATACTTGCATGTAGAATTCTGACGGGAAAGGTTCTCCGCGTTCTTTTATCCATAGCGACAAAGAATCAAGTTCCTT
The DNA here is from genome assembly GCA_016288775.1 of Bacteroidales bacterium. Taxonomy (GTDB): domain Bacteria; phylum Bacteroidota; class Bacteroidia; order Bacteroidales; family UBA932; genus Cryptobacteroides. Next base: position 28,563 of record JAEELG010000013.1, read on the forward strand.
TGAAGAATCTTCTATTCTATCAAGGTTATTCAATAAAACAATGACATCCAGACAACTTCTAATATAAAAGAACGCATTCTCAAGGTTTGGAGACACCTCTTTTGCCTTATAAGCTTCGACTAACGCTTTGTCCACGGCCAGTTGCTTGCAAAAGACTCGCTCTTTTGCAAAATAAAGCCGGGTAATATACTCTCTTGAAATACAAGCATTAATTATGGCTTCCGCGTTTAAGTATGAGAGCAAGGCGTGATCATAGTTTTCAGCATTTTCATAAACTCTTCCAAGGTAATAATATGAAAGAAACGTGCGAGTGTTATCCTTATGCCTTGAGAAATATGAAACAGCGGGACGAATAATGGAGTCGTTCTTAAGATCAATATAGTTCTTGTCAAGCGCCATGGAATACAAGAGCGAATACAACCCCCTGTCCGCGCTTGATGAAAGGCTGTCAGAATAACACGGCAACTCTTTCAGGGCCATCGCCGGATCGAATTGTATATAGCGCTCTATGCGCAATAGGCCATTATTGTATTTTGGTGACGAACAAGAGGCTGCAGACAAAAGAGACAACAATACTATGCAAACACGGCGCATGATTCTTTTTTTTTGTTACAAAGTTAACCCATATTTCGGCCTAATTGTTCACCACAAAACTATTGTTTTACAAGTGCTTAATAATTAACATATTATAAACAGTTCCGACAAACTATATTTTGTGTTATATATAGAGAGACAAACTAACTTTGCAAAAACTAAATAATATTTACCATGCTTTCAACTCTATTATCACTTGTATTACTATTATCTGCCGCGCCTGCTCCGTACGGCCCTGAAACAACCAGATTAGAAACAGTGTCCCGACAGTCTCCAACCGAGATTCCAATAACCGAAGTCGGGCAAAATGGCAATGGCCCTCGTCAGCAAACGACAATTCCCATTCGGGCTTCCTATTTTGGCGGAACGGTATTCGTATCGTTCCTTCAGAATCTTGGAGATGTTGAAATTACTATTGAAGAGCAAACATGCGGAGTGATCATTCAAACTGTCATCGATAGTTCAACATTATCCGCGGCCATTCCTTTATGCCTTTCAACCGGTAATTTCTGCATTATATTATCGCTCGCATCCGGCGCAGAATAGTATGGGCACTTTTCAATAGATGAATAAGGAGAGCAACTGTTGGAGAAGAAATAGAACCACTCAGCATAAATCAACCTTAACGCAGAGCATATTATAATGAAAAGAATAGCGCTCCCATTCATTCTATTATCCTTCTTGTGTTTTAGCGAAGTCCGGGCACAAGATATAACCCAAAACCAAACCATTGACAACGCCCTTGCGTCAATGTTTCAGCCCCTGGACCTAGACAGTGTGAAAACGGGGTTTTTATTGGACAGGGCGGTTGAGGCTGTTGATATCCGCAAATACAACGGAACTTTGACCAGCGACAACTATGTGGACTTGATGTCGTTCAGGAACACTCTTATTACTCTTAATTCAGCAATTGTCAACTCAGCGGCAACAAGTTTTGACGGCAACGCTATTACAAACTCACTGCATGAGCAAGGTGTGGTGAACCTTGGAGTCGCTGCTTTCAAATATAACCACATTGCCAGCAATGCCTTAACCAATAACTTGATTAGTTATCAAAATGGCGTTGTCGATGACGTATTTGTAAATGGAATCTGGCAAGACCCATACTCTGATGATTATATGTTTGTTTTCACCCCTAGCGTTCCTGTCGTGCAAGGGCCGAGTGTGACATATAAACTGACAATTGATAAATTGTTAACTAATTTGGATGTTGATCTAGTTAATCATCCCCTCGAGTTTGATAACGGTAACGGTGTGTATGTGCCGATAGATCTTCCATACGAAGCAACGTATAGTTATTCCGCAGGAGACAAGCATTTGCGGTTGCGGTTGACACTTGCTAACAATACCGTCCTGGAGAGCCATGCGCGGATTAAAGTGTTAGGCGGTGTGTCAGGGCCAATGAATTCTCCCTCGCCTAATTTCACAAATACTGTTTATGCAACAAGCGGTGGCAAACAAATATCGGCATTTGTCTCCGGACGGTCTTGTCACAATGAAAACGCTGTTATTAAGCCCTTTATTTTTGTTGAAGGGTTTGACGATAGGGTTTTGGGCTTTGTCGAGGATTTCTCTCCCTTGTTAGATTCAACCATGTTTAATCATACAATAGCAGAATTGTATCATAACGGCTATTTTGATAGTATGATAAATAAAATAGTGGGGCTAAGCTATGGAGAGATGGATTTCTTCTGGTTTTATAATCATATATCAGCATCCATTAAGAATAATTACGACATCTTTTATGTAGATTTAAAAAATCCAGAGGCGGATATCAGAGAAAATGCAATACTACTAGAAGAGGCATTGTCGTGGATAAACGAGCTCAAGGAGGTTAGGGCGGAACGTAATATTGTAATTGGTCATAGTATGGGCGGTCTTATTGCAAGATATGCATTATGTGAAATGGAGACACAAGAAGTACCGCACGAGACCGGTTATTTCGTTTCGTTCGATTCTCCGCATATGGGAGTTAACGTGCCGCTGGGCCTTCAATATGCATTTAGAGACGTATATTCCGCCCTTTACGGTGATTCTTCTAATTCCGGATTATTATCATTTGATAGTTATGACCCGGTCTCCTCATATTTAATGAGCGTGTATAGTTGCCCCTCCGCAAAACAGATGATGTATTATTATGTCGAACCCGACGGAAGCCTTAGTACTGACTATCACAACGATTGGCAGGAAGCGCTTGATGATATTTTGTTCCCCCGGGGAGACGCGGGGCACCCCATAGAAAACTATTCACTTGTGAATGGGGGAAATTTAGGCACGACAAATTCTGGGTTATTTAGTTTGAGCATTTCAATTGGTAATAACTCAATTCTTCCAAATAGTTGGCTTCAATGGCTATTGCTCATTTTTTCGCGGGCGTCTAATCTTAATATGACTGTGCAGGCTTATCGGAATAATGGTAATGGCGGAATCGTTGAATCGGCAACAGGAGTTTATAAAAAGAAATTTGGATGGCTACCCGGCTTTCAACAATTCAGTATATATAACACCAACCATCAACCGAACTCCGCGCCAAACTCATCAATTCCTTTTGATTATGTGAAAAGCTCCACATTATCAGTAGAGGACATATCAATCTCTCCGGGGGATGATTATATTAATGCCTCATTTTTTGCTCCGCTCCCGTTTGTTCCGGCAGCAAGTGCTTTGGCAACCACCAATTATTATTATACCAACCCTCCGGCCCCTCATGACGAAACACCATTTGATGCCTACTATATTAATAGCCAAGCGAAAGGCCACACTTATACAAACTCAGGATTATACTTTGACTGGGTTGATAATCAGGCCAATTGCACGCTGACCGGCCCTCGGGGCATAGTTGAATCTGGAGACGATTTCTCCGTCAATGCTCCTGCCGACTATAATAATCCAACCTGGACAAGTTCCGAGCCGTCTTCTTTCAGCCTCAGTAACAATATCCTGACGTTTACCGGAAATAGCAGTCCAACAAGGGCAATAAGAATTAGGTATAATAATTCGGGGAATGGCTCCTATATGTCCAAACGCAGAACACTTTTAACCGGGTTCCCGGAAATAATTGCAAATGTACAACATGTAAGTGGTAATTCGTATGAGGTTACGGCATCCTGCACGTATGCTCACTCCCACCTGCAGCCAGTCGTTGATTCTCTTGCCGCTGACGGGTCTATTAAGTATGTTTGGGGGATAAAAACCAATGGGGGTAATATTGATTGGGCTGATACTACTAACACCAGCTCGCATATTTGTACTGCACTACAGGGCGACTTGACGCATATCTATGTAAAAATGTATTGCGGGCCAGGATGTGTAAGCGATTTGCCGGCAATGGTGGAGATTGACCGCAGGACGAACATTCCGTTCTTCTACGATCCGAAGGAAACAATCGTCGGCCAGTATTTCGGCATCCCGAATTACACTCAAATACAACCCTTCCCCATGAATGGCCATCTTGTTCTTTGGCACAACAGCGATTACAACGGAACACCTGTGGCTCCGGACAACATCAAAATAGGAAATACAGTAATACCATTGGCGTCCTCTTATTCTGCGAGCATAGATGGAGAAACCAAGACGGTTTATTGTTTTGATTTCATGGAATGCTCTGGCGCTCAGGCCGCGGAAGCATGGGCAAGGGATGCTTATTTGGCAGGTGATCCAATTGTGTCTCTCTTGAGAATATACATTAGGAATGGGACGACTGATCTTTATTATATTGACTATCCTTTTATTCCGGCTGAAAACTGAAAACCATAGATGTATGAACAAAATAATTATATTTGCAGTAGCGATGCTGATGTTTTCTTCGTGTTCTCAACTGTTGCTTGAGCCCGCCGCGCCGGAAAGCAATCTTGTAGAGGAGGGTGCGCCGGCGACAAAGGCAAACGGAGGTAAAGAAGCAAATTTTGATTGGTCTGCCGCGAGAGATCATTTCCAGACAAACCGTCGGGTTATACTGATGCACCATGTGGTTTATAAGGACAGTGCATATGTGCAGACCTTAAGCGAAGATGAGATGGCCGCATTCGGAATTACTGATGAACAAAAAGAGTTTAATCGCCAGTATGTAGTTCAGTTAAACGAATTTAAGAAACAGCAATAATGATAAAGAGAAAGAATAAAAAACTCGTTTCGCTGGCTATCTGTTTGGTCGTTTTTGCTTTATCCGTTAGTTCTTGCTTAACGCGCCACTTTTATAAACAAGATAGCCTACCGTATCTTCTACACCTCGATCTTTTAGTAAATGGAGAGGAGCGATCCTATGAATTAATACATCTTCTTAATGGGAACGAAAAATATTACGATTCAGAAGTAAAGCTTGACACGTTTAATTCCAGGGCAAGAATAGAGTTTCGTTTTACCGGCTCTGACTTGAATTATAATTCGCAAGCTAATGGTAATCCTCAGAAAGATTTTAATTTTGGTTTTACTTTTACTGGTGAGAACAATTGTTTTATTGAAGGGGAAAAATATTATTTATCCAAAGAGAACGATGTTCTTATGTACCCACGATTAGAGGCGGGGTGGCTTTCGTTGTATTTTTCAGATGAGCCCGGAATCGCCTTCTTGATTGTTTTTGATTGTTCTTATTCTCCTGAAGAGCGGCCAGATTATTATGAGGATTTCCGTCATCTTTCTGGCACAATCAAGATAACAAAAGATTTTATTGGCTATGATGGCGTAAACTATGTCTATGACAAGAGGGGAAAACTCTTGGAGGTACGAACATCCAATTACAAGGGAGAGGGCTTGATACGGAAAGAATAATACGAAAAAGCTATGCAGTGTAACAAGCCAGGAATGCATCTATAAATAAAACAGAACTGATATGAAAAAAGCAAGCATTGTTTTGACTTTGGGCTTATTGATATTTGCAGCCTGCAACAAAATGCCACAAGAGACGATTCCTCTTCCAGAGGGCGAAGTATTGAAAATGGAACCCGTGTCCGCCGCTCAATGGGAGGCGCTCCGTATTGAAGACACCAACTGGATGTCGGTGTTCTGCCTCCGCAAGAAGAGTGGAGTTTGGGAGGAGTATCCGGAAAGCGTGGCATACCGTTTTTCCGTGCCGGACGAGGTGGAGTACTATAGCAGAATTCATAGTGGCGAGCACGGAGTGGACGGCGGCACGTTGACGCACGGCGTTTATAAATGGAGTTTTGACGCAGCGTCTTCCTCGCTTGTCATCAATACGGAGCCCCTTTCGGAGAACGGTTGGGAAGAATCATATACCATTCTTGATGCCGGGTCGGATTCTTTCTTCCTGATGAGGAATGTTAAGAAAGGCGATTTGTTGTCCTCAGTTTCGTGGATTTTATATAAATTTGTCCGCGTAGAAAACGTTGAAATTTAACATCTTGATGAAAAAGGGATTCTTTGTCTTGCTTATGCTGAGCCTGGCTTGTGTCGTGTGGGCTCAGGCCCCGCACAAATATGGCATCAAGTGCGGAATCGTGAAGACCGTGACCGACAATGGCGGCCGGAAGTCTTACAACACGCTGTGGTTCGACAATTACGGCGCAAAGGAAAAATCGGTCACGACCATGGATATGGGCGGCGGCATGGGCGAGGCAGAGTGGATTACGATCTCACTTGAAGACGGGAATTCTTATATGATTGACAACACCCGCCAGGCTGTGACCGTGATGAAGCGCCAGGACGTCAATTATCTTGACATGCCGGAGCAGCAGGCTAAGGCCCGCAAGGCGAAGGTTCTCGGCGAGGAGACGATAGGCGGCCGCAAGTGCGTCAAATGGGAGGAGCACGTGAAGCAGGTGCTGCACACCGCAACAATGATCTCCTGGGTCTGGAAGGGAATCCCCATTCAGTACAACATCGACAGGCCCAAGTCCGAAACGACCCTTATCGAGCTGAAACAGCCCAAGTCCATCGACGCCTCGGTATTCGAAATCCCCAAAGGCTACAAGCAAAAGAACCTGTAGCCGAAAGAATCCGCAATTTCTATAATAATCAGCAAAATCTGCATCTGGCCCTTGCCCGGTGCGGATTTTCTGTTTAGTTTTGTGGAAACCAAATGACCGTAAACTATGAATTCAAAACTTACTTCCGAGCAATTCGCTCAGTACGAAGCCATCGTCAACGAATACGACCGCTATCGCAAGCTTTCACCAGAGGAGAAAGAAGACCTCATCATCAGGATCGCTACCAGCACATACCTTGACCTGTTGAGCGACTGGGCCTTCAAGCACGTATTCGGGCACAACGAGCAGAACCTCATGCTGCTCCTAAACGACATCCTGCCGGAGAAGATTGTCCATATCGACTACGACCCCAACGAAATCGACCTGTGGAAGGGCGACGACAAGAAGGTCATCATGGATGTCCTGTGCCACACCGAAGACGGCAGGAAGATTATCGTGGAAATGCAGCGGCCGGGCAAATCGTTGACGCCGGTTGAGGTTTGGTTTGATATTCTGCAAAATATGCGTAATTTTGCCAGTAAGCCGGAGTTGTATGGCCAGAAGTACGACCCGATATTCGAGTCGAGCCTGCAGTCTCCGATGCCGGATAAAGACAGACTTCAATACTTTCGCTCTATGTTCGACAACGAATTGCGTTCATATCTTACCGACGAGGACCGCCAGGAAATCTTTGCGGAAGGCCTTGAGAAAGGTCTTGCCAAGGGAATCGAGCAGGGCTTGACAAAAGGCAGAGAGGAAGGCAGAGAGGAGGAGAAGATAAAGACGGCCGGAGAGCTTAAGAATCTAGGTGTTCCTGTTGAGACTATCAGCCGGGCGACAGGCCTGTCCGCAGACGCAATCGCCGCGCTCTGATTTCCGTCATTACACAGTGAGAATTATCCTTTTGCTGCTGATGTTGCAGCGGGCGGCGCCGTGGGTGTTGGCCGAAGCGGCGCAGTCAAAATCTGACAGCCTGCTGGTGGTGAGCTGGAACGTGGAGAACTTTCTGGATTACCGTACGGACACTACCGGGAGATACACCCGTAAGCGCTTTTATACCAAGTGCAATGCCATTGCGAAGACCCTGCTGCTCATAGCGGAGCGGGAGGGGCGGTTGCCCGACGCGGTGGCGCTGATGGAGGTCGGCGACCGCTTCGTGCTGGAGCGGCTGATACGCGACACGCCGCTCCGCAAGCTAGATTACGGCATCGTTCACTACGAGTCGCCGGACCGCCGCGGGATCGACTGCGCGCTGCTGTACCGGTGCGGCACCATGCGCCTACTGGGAGCCGCCCGGAAACCGCTGCTCGACAGCGCGGGGGCCGTGATGCCCACCCGCGACATACTGCTGGCGGAGTTCGACTCGCTCGCAATCCTGGTAAACCACCACCCGTCGAAGGTCGGGGCGGATTCTGAACTCCGGCGCGCCATCGCGATGCGGCGGATGACGGAGGTCATGGATTCTTTGGGCTCGCGCCGGATCCTGGCGGTGGGGGATTTCAACGACGACGTATGGCATGACGGCAGCCCCGGAACCATCAAGTACAACGGCGCGTGGGAGAAGATCGACGGCCACTTTGCCCGCGGTGCGATCGAGGTGCGGGAGACCGTCTTCGCCGACCCGTGCCTGACCGAGCGGGACCGGAGTTTCGGCGGCCTCAAGCCGCGCCGCGCCTTCGTCGGCCCCCGCTGGAACGGCGGCGTCAGCGACCACTATCCGATAGTCCTGAAAATTTATTATATTTGTAAGAATAAACCAACGCCAACATGTCTCTTAAATGCGGAATAGTGGGTCTGCCGAACGTGGGAAAGTCCACGTTGTTCAACTGCGTGAGCAGCGGCAAGGCCCAGAGCGCCAACTTCCCCTTCTGTACCATCGAACCCAACCTCGGCTCCACCAACGTGCCCGACAGGCGCCTTGAGGTTCTCACCGATATCTGCCACCCCCAGCGTACCATCCCCGCCACCGTCGACATAGTCGACATCGCAGGCCTTGTGAAGGGCGCCAGCCGCGGCGAAGGCCTGGGCAACCAGTTCCTCGCCAACATACGCGAGTGCGACGCCATCCTTCACGTGCTCCGCTGCTTCGACGACGGCAACGTGGTGCACGTGGACGGCTCCGTCGACCCCGTGCGCGACAAGGAGGTGGTGGACACGGAACTCCAGATAAAGGACCTCGAGACCGTTGAGGCGCGCCTGTCCAAGTGCATCAAGGCGGCGCAGGCCGGCGACAAGGACTCCAGGAAGCTCGCCGCCCTCCTCACCCGCTACAAGGAGGCGCTCCAGCAGGGCCTCTCGTGCCGCACCGTGGCGCTCGTGAACGAAGAGGAGGAACGCCTCGCGCACGACCTCTTCCTTCTCACCAATAAGCCCGTGCTTTACGTGTGCAACGTCGACGACGCCTCCGCAGCGACCGGCAACGCTTACGTCGAGGCTGTCAAGGCTGCGGTCAAGGACGAGAACGCCGGCATTCTCATCATCTCCGCCCGCACCGAGTCCGAGATCGCCGAGATGGAGGACTACGACGACAGGCAGATGTTCCTGGAGGAGATGGGCCTGGAGGAGTCGGGCGTGGTGCGCCTCATCCAGGAGGCCTACAAACTCCTTGGCCTGCGCACCTTCTTCACCGCCGGCGCCGACGAGTGCCGCGCGTGGACCATCCACGCGGGCGACAAGGCACCAAAGGCCGCGGGCGTCATCCACACCGACTTCGAGAAGGGATTCATCCGCGCCGAGGTGATCAAGTACGAGGACTTCGTACAGTACAAGAGCGAGTCCGCCGTCCGAGCCGCCGGCAAGATGGGCGTGGAAGGCAAGGACTACGTGGTCCAGGACGGCGACATCATGCATTTTCTATTTAACGTATAATAACCACAACCACATGAAAGAAAGGATACATGCCAAGTTTGCCGAACTCTACGGCGAAGGAGGAGTCTTCTATGCCGCGGCAGGCCGCATCAACCTCATCGGCGAGCACACCGACTACAACGGCGGATACGTGTTCCCCGGAGCCATCGACAAGGGCATCATGGCCGAAATCAAGCCCAACGGCACCGACAGGGTGCGCCTGTACTCGCTCGACTACGACGCCACCGCTGAGTTCGGTCTGGAAGAGGCCGACAAGCCTGCGGAGCAGTGGGCGTGCTACATATTCGGCGTGTGCCGCGAGACCATCAAACGCGGAGGCAAGGTGAAGGGATTCGACGCCGTGTTCGCCGGAGACGTGCCCCTGGGCGCGGGCCTGAGCTCCTCGGCGGCCCTCGAAAGCTGCTTCGCCTTCGCCGTCAACGACATGAACGGCAACGGCCTCAACAAGTTCGAACTGGCCCGCATAGGCCAGAGCACCGAGCACAACTACTGCGGAGTCAAGTGCGGCATCATGGACCAGTTCGCCTCCTGCTTCGGCAAGGAGGGCCAGCTCATCCGCCTCAACTGCAAGACCCTCGAGTACCAGTATTTCCCCTTCAATCCCAAGGGATACAAGCTGGTGCTGCTCGACACCTGCGTGAAGCACGAGCTCGCCAGCTCGGCGTACAACTTCCGCCGCCAGTCCTGCGAAAGGGCCGCGGCCGCCATCAAGAAGAACCATCCCGAGGTTGACTTCCTCTCCGACTGCAAGCGCGTGTGGCTCGACGAAGTCCGCACCGAGATCAGCGAGGAGGACTTCATCCGCGCGGAATACGTTATCGGCGAGGTTCAACGCGTGCTCGACGTGTGCGACGCCCTCGAGCGCGGCGACTACGAGACCGTGGGCGAAATGATGTACCAGACCCACTTCGGCCTGAGCCGCCTCTACGAGGTCAGCTGCCCCGAACTCGACTTCCTCGCACGCCTTGCGCGCAAGATGGACGTCACCGGTGCCCGCGTCATGGGCGGCGGCTTCGGCGGCTGCACCATCAACCTGGTTCGCGAAGACCTTTACGAGGGCTTCATCGTCACCGCGAAGGAGCGCTTCCGCGAGCGTTTCGGCCACGACCTCAAGGTCTACGACGTGGTGATTTCCGACGGCGCCCGCAAGCTTTAACCGGTCATGCTCCGACGCCTGCTCCCGCTTGTGCTGGCAGCCCTGCTGCCGGCAATTCCGGCCGCCGCCCAGTTCTATCTGTCGGGCAACGAGCCGGCGTCGGTGCGCTGGTATAAGATCGACACCCGCGACTACCGGGTAATCTATCCTGTCGGCCTGGACTCCCTGGCAAAAGAGTACGCCGCCGCCCTCGAACGGGTGAAAATCCCCGTGGGCGCCACTGCAGGCTATTATCCCAACCAGAGCTACCGCAAGCGGCTCCCCGTGGTCCTGCACCCATGGACGGCGCAGGCCAACGGCATGGTCACCTGGACCCCCAGCCGAATGGAGCTGTTCACCACGCCCGATTTCTCCGCCCCGCTCCCGAGTCCGTGGATACAGCATCTCGTAACCCACGAGTCGCGCCACGTGGCCCAGATGCAGTACGGCAACGACGGCAAATACCGCATCGGCGGATACGTGGCGGGCCAGCTTTTCGCCGGGGCCATGGACGTGCTGTATGGCGGACCCTCCTTCTTCGAGGGCGACGCCGTGGCCGCGGAAACCGAGCTCACGCCTTCCGGGCGCGGGCGCAATTCCGCATTCCTGGAGTACTACCGCGCCGCGTTCCGGGAGGGCGATTTCCGCGACTGGTGGCGCTGGCGCTACGGTTCCCTCAAGTACTACACCCCCGATTACTACACCATCGGATACATCACCGCGGCGGGCATACGCAGCGTGTACGACGTGCCGGATTTCACCGGATTCTACTACGGCCGTCTCTTCCGCCGCCGCTGGCCCTTCCCGCTCTTCAATCATCACAAGGCGGTGAAGGAAGTGTCGGGAAAGAACTTCCGCGACGCCTTCTCCGAGATCTGCGACACCCTGCAGACCCGCTGGAGCCGCGACGAGGCCGCACGCGGGCCGTTCATGCCCTCGCACCGCATCACGCCGGCGGAGCGGCGCTACGTGGAATTCTTCGGCGGCTGCTTCCTGGGCGGCGAACTGTACAGCGTGAGCGAAGGGCTCACCCGCACGCCGCACATAGTGCGCATCGACTCCACCGGCAGGGCGAAGTCGATACGGACGTTCTCCTACAGCACCTCCCGCCTCAAGGCGTCGGAGGCCCTCGAACGCCTCTACTGGAGCGAAATCGTGCGCGACCCCCGCTGGGAGATGAAGTCTTATTCGGAGGTCTGGTGGACGAACGCCGACGGCGTCGCAAACCGCATCCGGAAAGGCACCCGCTGGTACAATCCGTCGCCGTCGCCCGACGGCCTGCGGCTTTCGGTGACCGAATATCCCGCCATGGGCGGCTCCGCGCTGCTTGTGGTGGACGCCGTCAACGGCGAGGAACTGGCCCGCTACGACGCCCCCGCCGGCATGCAGCTGGTTGAGTCTGAATGGATAGGCGACAACCTGTATGCCTGCGCCATCACCGACGAAGGGCAGGGCGTCTACGACGTGAGCGGCGGCTTCCGCCGGGTGCTGGAGTGCGGCTACAACGTGGTCAAGGGCCTCTTCGTGCGCGACGGGCTCCTGTATTTCAACTCCGACCTTACCGGTGTCGACGAGCTTTATGCGCTTGATCCGGCATCAGGGGTGTCCTGGCAGGTGAGCAACTGCGAGCAGGGGGCGTCGTCGTTCATCTTCAGGCCCGACGGCAGCGAGCTGCTGTATTCGGCGCTGACGGCCGGCGGGCGCTTTGTATGCGCCACGCCGGTGGATTCACTGCCCGCTCCAGCGCCGGCCCGCTTCGACGTGGCGCACCGTTACGAATTCGACCGCGAGCTTGCGGAGGGAGGGCCCGGCATCCCCGGACGCACGCCGGTGACGTTCTCGGAGCCCAAGCGATACAGCAGGCTGGCGAACGCCTTCCGCCTGCATTCGTGGGCTCCCATCTACCTCGATTACGACGCCGTCGCGGACGCCAGCTTCGAGTCGGTGACGAGTTCCGCCGGACTTGGCGCCACCGCTTTCTTCCAGAACGACCTCGGCACTCTCGACGGCACCGCCGGCTACTGCCTTGGTTTCGCCGACAAGCGCCTGACGCATACCTTCGCCACCAAATTCACCTACCGCGGGCTCATGCCGGTGATCGAAGCCGGGGTGACGGTGAACAGCGAGCCGCCTTCCCTGTACTACATCGAGCATCGTTTTTCCGACTTCGATTCCAAGATCTCACTCGGGCGCGACAAGCTCGAAGGCGTGCCCTCGGTGAACACTTCGCTGCTGGTGTACATGCCGCTCAGCTTCTCCTCCGGAGGCTGGTATCGCGGCGTGGTGCCGCAGCTGCGCTGGAATGCCTCCAACAGCATGGTCACCCGTGGCTCGTCGGCGATTATGAACAGGATGTCGGCGTCGCTGCGCGGGTACGTGATGCAGGCCACGCCCGCCTCGTGCCTCTATCCCAAGCTGGGAATAGGCCTTGAAACGGGTTGGAGCGGGCGCCCCGGCGGAACCAGCATATTCTCCCCGAACGCCTACCTGTATTCCTACGGCTATCTGCCGGGCCTCGCCGAAACCCAGGGCCTTCGCCTGTCGGCCATGCTGCAGATGCCCGTGGGGCGCGGCGTATTCGGCGAGCGATACGCCTCCGTGATGCCGCGCGGTATGGCGGAATACACGACCCTGGCCTCCCAGGTGGCGGCGTATCCGGTCCAGACGCATTTTACCGCCGACTATGCCATTCCATTCGCCCCGCTGGACTGGTCCGGACTCGGGCCTGTCGCCTACGTCAAGAACCTGGAATGCATACTTCACGGCGATTACTCCTTCATGGGCGGCGCCCCGGAGGCCGACAGCAAGCACCTCGGATGCACGGGTTTCGACCTCAGCGTGGTGCTGGGCAACTTCCTGTGGATTCCTTACGAGACACGCGTCGGCGTGAGATATTACTACAATTTCGGAGCGCCCGACGGCCTCAGCCCGCATTTTGTGGATGCGGTTTTCAGCGTTGATTTATAAACATTTACCATGAAACGAAGCCTTTTTCTGTTAGTCGTTACAGCCGTTGTTTTTGCCGCGTGCGCGCGCACGCAGGAGGCCGGCAGCCTGAACGATCCCCGCGTGGACAAGCTCATGAAGCGCATGACCCTCGACGAGAAAGTCGGCCAGCTGGTCCTGTTCACGAGCGACTGGACCGTCACCGGCCCCTCGATGCGCCAGGGCTACATCGACGACATCCGCGCCGGCCGCTGCGGCAACATCTTCAATGCCTACACTGCGGATTACACCCGCAAGATGCAGGAAATTGCCGTCAACGAAACCAGGCTGGGTATCCCCCTGCTCTTCGGCTACGACGTAATCCACGGCTTCCGGACCATATTCCCCATCAACCTCGGCCTTTCGTCGTCCTGGGACCCTCAGGCCATCGAGGAGGCGTCCCGCATAGCCGCGCGCGAAGCTACGGCCGCCGGCCTCCACTGGACCTTCTCGCCCATGTGCGACATCTCCGTGGAACCCCGCTGGGGCCGCATTTCCGAGGGCGCAGGGGAGGATCCCTTCCTTGGCAGCGCAATCTCCGCGGCCATGACCCGCGGCTATCAGGGCGAAGACCTTTCCGACCCCGCCACGCTGCTGGCCTGCGTCAAGCATTACGCCGCCTACGGCGCTCCGCAGGCGGGCCGCGACTACAACACCGTTGACATGTCCGAGCGCTGGCTGCGTGAGTTTTACCTGCCGCCGTACAAGGCCGCGGTCGAAGCCGGCGCGCTCAGCGTGATGGCGTCTTTCAACGAGCTCGACGGCGTGCCGGCAACGGCCAACTCCTTCCTGCTCAAGGACGTGCTGCGCGACGAGTGGGGATTCAAGGGCTTCGTGGTTTCCGACTACACCGGCATCAACGAGATGGTCTGCCACGGATATGCAGCCGACGAGGCCGACGCAGGCCGCCTGGCCATCAACGCCGGCATGGACATGGACATGCAGAGCGCATCGTATTTCAATTATCTCAAGGACCTTGTGCAGAGCGGAAAGGTGAGCAGGCACACGCTGGACGAGTCGGTGCGCCGCGTCCTCAACGTCAAGGCCGCCCTGGGCCTCTTCGACGATCCGTACAAGTACTGCAGTCCCGAGCGCGAGGCCACCGAGACGCTGACGGAGGAGAACAAGGCCTTCGCCCGCAGCCTTGCGGCGGAGAGCATGGTCCTGCTCAGCAACGACGGCACCCTGCCGCTGCGCAAGGGCGAGAAAATCGCTGTCATCGGCGCCCTGGCTGATTCGAAGGACGACCTGCTCGGCTCCTGGAGGGGCGCGGGCGAGGTTCAGAGCGTGCCGGCCAGCATCCTGGACGCCATACGTGAGGCCGCCGGCCCCGGCAATGTCGTCTATGCCGAGGGCTGCAAGGAAATGGGCGAAGACCGCAGCGGCTTCAGCAGGGCCCTCACCGCCGCATACGGCGCATCCAAGGTGGTGCTCGTGATAGGCGAGGACTGCCAGTGGAGCGGGGAGGCCGCAAGCCGCTCCGACATCCGCATCCCTGGGGTGCAGAGCGAGCTTCTGCAGAAACTTGCCGCCACCGGCAAGCCCGTGGCCGTGGTTCTGCTGAACGGACGCCCGCTTGACCTGTCGGAAGACCTGCCTTACGCCGGCGCGATGCTGGAGGCCTGGTTCCCCGGAACCATGGGCGGATATGCCGTGGCCGACGTGCTCTTCGGCGACGTGAACCCCAGCGGCAAGCTCTCAGTCACCTTCCCCCGCAACCTGGGTCAGGTGCCCATCTACCATTACGCCAAGAACACCGGACGCCCCTACGTGCACCCGGAGGCCAAATACGAATCCCGTTACCTGGACGTGCCCAACGAACCGCTGTTCGCATTCGGGCACGGCTTGAGCTACACCAGCTTCGAGTATTCGCCGGTGGAGCTCTCGGCGGCGTCGTTCAGCGGCGAAGGCGGCATCACCGCCAGCGTGACGGTCACCAACACCGGTGAGGTTGAGGGAACCGAGACGGTGCAGATGTACATCCGCGATCTCGTGGGCAGCGTAACGCGCCCCGTCAAGCAACTCAAGGGCTTCGAGCGCGTCCGCCTCGCTCCCGGCGAGTCCCGGGAGGTGGTCTTCGACATCGACGCCGCTACGCTCTCGTTCTACCGCGCCGACATGACCTGGGGCCCCGAGAGCGGCGAGTTCAAGGTCTTCATCGGCGGCGCCTCCGATAAAGTTAACGAAGCCTCCTTCAGCTACTTAGACTAGCACGTCCGGGAGATTTTCCCAGAGGTCGAAAAGTAAGACATTGAGAATCAGGATGAAGAGAAAAACGTATGCTGTAATGCTGCTGGCGGTGCTGGTGTCCTGCGGGCCCCGGCCGGCAAGGCATATGTCCGACGAGGCGCTGCTGGACACTGTGGAGCGGTACACGGTCAAGTATTTCACCGACTTTGCCGACCCGGCCACCGGCCTCGCGCGAGAGCGGAACAACGACCGGAACGGCAACATCGTCACCATTGGCGGCTCCGGATTCGGCATGATGGCCGTGATAGCCGGCGCCGAGCGGGACTACTTCCCGATGGCGGAGGGTGTGGAGCGCGTGGGGCGCATGGTCGCCACCCTCGAGCGGCTCGAGCGCTTCCACGGCGCTTGGGCGCACTGGTACGACGCCGATTCGGGGCAGACCTTCAGCTTCAGCAAGTATGACGACGGCGGCGACCTGGTGGAGACGGCGTTCATGGTGCAGGGCCTGCTTGCCGCCCGCCAGTGGCTGCAGGGCAAGGACGAAGCCCTCGCCGCCCGCTGCGACAAACTCTGGCGCGACGTGGAGTGGTCGTGGTACACGCGCGGTACCGACTCCCTGTACTGGCACTGGTCAAAGAATTACGGGTGGAAGATGAACCACCGCATCAGCGGCTTCGACGAAACGCTGATAACTTACGTGCTGGCGGCGTCCTCGCCCACTTATCCCATATCCCGCGAATGCTACGAGGCCTCCTACAAGACCTCGACCTATTACTACAACGGCAAGGAGTACTACGGCATCAAGCTCCCCCTTGGCATGGAGTACGGCGGCCCTCTGTTCTTCTGCCACTATTCGTGGCTGGGGCTCGACCCGCGCGGCCTGAACGACGGTTTTACCGATTATTTCGAACGTAACAAGGCGCACACGCTCATCCATCGCGCCTACGCCATCGACAATCCACGGGGGCACAAGGGCTACGGCGCCGACCTGTGGGGATTCACCTCTTCCGACGACCCGGACGTGGGCTACAGTTCGCACCATCCCGGAACCGCCGACGAGAACGGCACCGTGTCACCGACGGCGGCCGTGAGTTCCATAGTCTATACGCCGGAGGAATCGATGGAGGTCATCCGCCATCTCTATTACGATACGGAGATGTTCGGCCCCTACGGCTTCTACGACGCTTACAATCCTTCCCGCGAGCCGGCCGTGGTTGACCATTACCTGGCGATAGACCAGGGCCCGGAAGCCGTGATGATAGAGAATTACCGCAGCGGCCTGCTCTGGCGGCTGTTCATGTCGGCCCCGGAGATAAGCCAGGGTCTGGAGAAACTTGGATTTTACTATCAAACAACACCATAATGAAAAAGATTCTGACACTAATCCTATTGCTTGTGGCGACCTTCGCCGCCCACGGTCAGGCCTATCAGATAAAGGGCGTGGTCGTGGACGAGCTGGGGCCGGTAATCGGAGCCACGGTGATGGAGACCGGCACGTCCAACGGCACGACCACGGGACTCGACGGAGACTATCTCCTGACGGTTTCCGGGCCGGATGCGCAGGTGGAGATCAGCTGCATGGGCTATGCCGTCCAGAGCTTCGCCGCTTCGGCGGTGCCTTCCGTCATCACCCTTAAGGAAGACGCCAACTTCCTGGAGGAAGTGGTGGTCGTGGGCTACGGCACCCAGAAGGCCAAGGACCTCACCGCCCCTATCGTTAACGTAAAGGGCGACGAGCTGGCCAAGCAGACAGCCGCCAACCCCATGTCGGCCCTTCAGGGCATGGTCAGCGGCGTGCAGATCACCCAGAGCGGCGCCCCGGGCGCAGGCCCTTCGGTGAAGGTCCGCGGCGTGGGCTCCATCGGCGATTACGCCAACCCGCTTTATGTGGTTGACGGCGCCTTCATGGACAACATCGACTTCCTGTCGTCCAACGACATCGAGTCCCTGACGGTGCTCAAGGATGCATCGGCGGCTGCCATCTACGGCGTTCGCGCCGCCAACGGCGTCATCATCGTCACCACCCGCAAGGGCGAAACGGGCCGCGTGCGCGTTGCCTACGAGGGCTACGCCGGCCTGCAGGTGCCCACCAACATCATGAAGATGGCTAATACGCAGCAGTACGTCGAGCTCTACAACCTGGCTAACCCCGAGTCCCCCAGGAACGCCGCCGACTACAAGGCCAGCACCGACTGGTACAAAGAGCTGGTACACAACGCCATGACCCATTCGCATTCGGTGGATCTCTCCGGCGGTACGGACAAGACCAACTACTCCGTGGGTCTGAGCTACTTCTACCAGGACGGCATCATGAACTACTGCAAGAACGACTACAACCGTCTGAACTTCCGCGCCCGGCTCGACCAGACCATGGCCTCATGGCTCAAGATGGGATTCAACACGGTGGTGTCGAGCAACGACAAGCGCAACGCCAACTCCGGCGTGTTCTACCAGGCCTTCGTGAATCCTCCCGTTTACGGGGTGTACAACGACGCCAACACGGACGCCTACCCGCAGAAGTTCGATTCCCCCCAGCTTTACGGTTACGGCAACGCCTACGGCAATCCCGCCGCCGCGGCCTATTATACCAACAGCTGGGAAACCGGATACAAGACCGTGTTCTCCGCATACGCCGAGGCAACAATCATCCCGGAGAAGCTGAAGTTCAAGACCTCCTACAACCTTGACCTCTACTTCTACGACGCCGAGTCCTATACTCCCGAGCATTTCGTGGGAGGCTCCCAGGGAACGTCGGTGTCCAGTCTGTCCAAGACGTACGGATACGGCACCTACCAGATCCTGGACAACACGCTCACCTACAACGACCGCGTCGGGGCGCACGCCTTCTCCGCCATGCTGGGACAGTCCACCAGGATGCAGTACGCCGGATCCATGACCGGCGTGGTGCGCAACGTGCCCGACTATGACGCCCAGGCCCGCTATCTGCGCAACGGCTCCTACAAGAACCAGACGGTGAGCGACGGCGCAGTCCGCTACAACGGCCTTTCCTTCTTCGCCAGGGGCACGTACAACTACAACGAAAAGTATCTTGCGACCCTGACCTTCCGCGCCGACGGCAGCTCCAAATATCAGCAGAAATGGGGCTTCTTCCCTTCGGTGGGCCTTGGATGGAACATCTCCGACGAGGACTTCATGAAGGGCATCCCCAACCTGGATTTCCTCAAGCTGCGCGCCAGCTGGGGCATGCTTGGTAACGACAACGTGCCCGCCAACGACATGAGTATCTCCGCCACGCCGGGCGTCGGCACGTCAGCGGTCTTCGGCGACACACTCTACGACGGCGTGGGGGCCCAGACGGTGTACCAGAACTACCTGAGCTGGGAGGTGGTGACCGAGTGGAACGTCGGCGCCGACTTCTCCATGTTCGAGAACCGCCTGTCCGGCGAACTCGACCTCTACCGCAGGGTGACCGACAACGTGGTGTTCTACGCCCCCATCGCCACCGGCGGCGGCGTTGCCACGCTGCTGGCCAACAACGGCAAGGTACTCAACCAGGGAGTCGAGCTGTCGCTCAAGTGGGCCGACAAGCTAGCCTCCGGACTCTCCTACAACGTGGGCATGAACGCCACCGTGAACCAGAACAAGGTGCTGGAGCTCAAGGACCGCGACAACATCCCCGGAGGCCTCTACAACGGCGCCTACGCCACCATGACGCAGGTCGGATATCCTATCGGCGCCTTCTGGGGCTATCAGGTCGAGGGCGTCTTCGCGAACGACATCGCCGCGATGGCCCGCGAAATCGACCCGTCGAATCCCGTATATCAGGCCGCTGCCGCAGGCGGATACTTCATGTACAAGGATATCGCCGGCAACGAAGACGGCTCGCCCGACGGCAAGATTACCGAGGCCGACCGCACCTACCTGGGCTCGCCGCTGCCCTGGCTCATGCTGGGCTTCAACATAGGGGCCGAGTGGAAGGGCTGGGACTTCTCCATGGTGCTGAACGCCAACATCGGCAACAAGATATTCAACGCCAAGAGGCTCAACAAGCAGGTCTTCGCCGACGGCAACTACGACCTCGACTTCTACCAGAACTGCTGGCGCCCCGACAGGCCTTCCGATACCTATCCCGGCCCGTCGGCCCTCAGGGAGTCCCTGATGGCGCAGAGCAACAGCTTCTTCGTTGAGGACGGCTCCATGTTCCGCATCCAGAACGTGCAGCTCGGATACACCTTCCGCAACGTGATAAAGGACGGAAGGATAAGGGCTTACATTTCCGCCCAGAGGCCGCTCAGCCTCTTCGGCTACAACGGTTTCACCACCGAAATCGGCGGATCCCCCATCACTACCGGAATAGACGGCTCGTCGGTTTATCCCATGCAGGCCATCTACTCCATAGGCGCCAACATCAATTTCTAAGGAGGACCGGATCATGAAAGCAAAATACATCTTCTTAATTCTGACAGCCGCCGTCTGCGCCTCCTGCTCCGACTTCCTGAACATCAGGAGCGAGGGTTCCATGCCCTCCAGCGGTACGGACTATTCCAAGCCCGAGAACATCTTCCTGCCGGTCAGCGCCGCGTATGCCTCCATGCGCCTCAACGAAGGCCAGGCACAGAGCTACGTGAGCGTGATGGAGATAGTCTCCGACGACGCCGACAAGGGCTCCGACGCCACCGACGGACCGACCGTGGCAGAGCTAGACAAGTTCACCTACGGCCCCGACAACAACAACGTGGACGCCATGTGGAACTATTTCTACGACATCGTGTCCGCCGCCAATTATGCGGTCGAGTCCATGGACAAGTTCAAGGCCGCCATCACGTCCGAAGACGGCCTGCTGCAGGTGGAGCAGTGCCGCGGCGAGGCCAAGATCATCCGCGCCTACGCCTACTTCAACCTGGTGCGCCTCTTCGGCACCGTGCCCAAGATCGACAAGACCATGACGGCAAACGAGCTGGCGTCCCTGCCGGTCTCCACGGCCGAACAGCTGTACAGCTTCATCTACGAAGACCTTGACGCCGCAATCGGCATCGTTCCCGGATCCTATTCCGCCGGCTATCCCGGCAGATACACCAAGTACACGGCCATGGCTCTCAAGGCCAAGGTCGCCATGTACAGGAAAGACTGGAACGAGGCCGCAAAGCAGGCCGACGCCATCATCGCGAGCGGCAAATTCGCCCTCCTGTCCCGTTTTCGCGACGCTTTCTCCGTGGAATACGAGAACGGCAGCGAATCCCTCATGGAGGTGCAGAGCTCCGACATGGACCAGACTTCGGACCCTCTGCCCGTGAACTATTATGCCTTCATCCAGGGGCCGCGCGGCGGAAAGGAACCGCTTCAGGGCTGGGGTTACAACGTGCCCAGCCAGAAGCTGATCGACTTCCTGGATTCCAGGGGCGACGCGATCCGCAAGCAGGCCACCCTGCTGGAGGTGGGCAAAACCACGCCCGAGGGCGATCTGATCACGACATCCGTAATCAACGGCGCGCCCATCAACCTTTACTACAACGGCAAGGTTTACACCCCGTCTTCCCTCAGCAAGCGTTCCTACAACGGCTACGGCCTGGACCACAACATGCGTCTCATCCGCTATGCCGAGATCCTGCTCATATACGCCGAGGCCATGGCCAACGGCGCAGCCATTACGTCCGAGTCGGGATACACCGCGGAGACGGCACTGAACGAGGTCCGCAACCGCGCCGGACTTGCCGCAACCACCGCGACGCTCGACAATATCTACGACGAGCGCCGCGCTGAGCTGGCCATGGAGGAGAACCGTTTCTTCGACCTGGTGCGCACCGGCAAGGCCGCCCAGGTCCTCGGTCCAAAGGGCTTCAAAGCCGGGAAGAACGAACTTTTCCCCATCCCTTCGGCCGAAAGGCAGCTGAATCCCAACCTGCCGCAGACGCCAGGGTACACATATTGATAGCAAGTATCATTCATATTTTTCTAAATCATCAACAACATGAAAAAGACTTTTGTACTTTTCGCATTCATTGCAGCAGCATGCTGCGTAGCCTGTGACCCGCAGGACAAACCCGAAGAAGATCCCGGTAAAACCCTGGTGACCGTAGCCGCCGAGAACCTGGTGGTATACATGCCTCTGGAGTCTACTGAGAAGGCTGTTTCCGTCGGCGAGGGCATCTCTTTCGCCGAGAGCAAGGGTAGCGCCTCCTTTGGCGAGGGCATTCTCGGACAGGGCTTCGTCAACACCACCGGAGATAATATGAAGCAGGCTTACCTGAAGTTCAACATGGCCTCAGCCAATGCATTCAAGAACCTCCAGAGCATGACTTTCAGCTGCTGGGTAAAGCTTAACGAGGCTTGCTCCAAGGGCGCCATCATGTCCATCAACGGTTCCGGAATCGACTGGCCTGCATTCATCGCCTATTTCGACAACAGCGGCACCAACGACGAGGGCGTGAAGACCCAGCAGGTCAACGGCCGCATGGTCTTCCACGACGCCGAGGGCGTTGAGCAGAACCTCTGGCTCGACACCTGGGATCCCGCATTCGCAAAGTATGGCAAGTGGTTCCAGTTCGCATTCACCTATGATTCCGCTTCCGGAACATGGGGCCTGTACGTTGACGGCATCCAGGTCAAAGAGGCTTCCTTCGATCCCAAGATCGTCGTCAGCAACCTCGTGACCGCCAGCTGCAACGCCATGTATGTCGGTGGCTGGTCCACCTTCATCGAGGGTCAGTCCACCCAGGATTGGCAGTCCTACTTCGCCGGCTCCATCGACGAGATCCGTATCTACAACAGGGTTCTTTCCGCAACCGAACTCTCCACCCTGCGCGCCCAGGAGCTCGCCGCCGCGGTCGCAGCAGCTGCAAAGTAGTTTTTTATGGCACGGTTCCTTCTTGCCGCGGCGCTCTGCGCAGCCGCTTCGCTGGCCCTTGCCTGCAACCCCGCCGACAAGCCGGAGGAGTTGCAGAAGGGCTTCATCGTTACTGTCGATGTGTCCGGCAAGAAGGTAATCGACGCCGGTACGGTGCTGGACGTTCCGGCGGATAAGGTAGAAATCAGTATCGAGTTCACTGGCGCGGTGTCTCCTGAAAAGGAGGGCGCCGCGTCGTGTGTCTCTTTTACCGGAGGAAACCTGCTCCAGCGGCAGGGAAGCTCCGGAAACGTGGTGTTGCTGACGCCCGAGGGCACGCTCTCCGCAGGCACCAAATATCAGGTCCGGATCAATGCCGGCCCCGCTTTCGGCATCGAACTCCTGAACGACTTTTCCTTCTCGTTCACAACCGCTTACGACCAGTCCGACAAGTTCCCCCGCATCGCGGACGAAGAGCTGCTGACGCTCATCCAGCGGCAGACCTTCAAGTATTTCTGGGACTATGCGCACCCCGACTGCGGGCTGGCGCGCGAGCGGCTGGGCTCCGGCAACACCGTGGCCTGCGGTGGCAGCGGATTCGGCATCATGACGCTCCCGGTTGCCGTGGAGCGCGGATTCGTGACCCGCGACGAGGCGGCGGCGCGCATGCGCACCATACTCTCGTTCCTGCTGGACAAGGCAGAGCGCTTCCACGGGGCTTACTCTCACTGGATCGACGGAAGCACCGGAAAGGCCTTCCCCTTCAGCGCCAACGACGACGGGGGCGACCTTGTGGAAACGGCCTTCCTGGTCCAGGGCCTGCTGACAGCCGCGCAGTATTTCGACGCCCCGGCCGAAGCGGACATCCGCGAGGGCGTCGAGACGGTCTGGCGCGGCGTGGAGTGGGACTGGTATACCCAGGGCCGGAACGTGCTCTACTGGCACTGGTCTCCGAACAAGGGCTGGGCCATGAACATGCAGATCACGGGCTGGAACGAAGGCCTGATGGTGTATGTGCTCGCCGCGTCCTCACCCACCCATCCCGTCAAGCCGGAGGTATATCACCAGGGCTGGGCGAGCGGCGGCAAGATGCGCCCGGGCACGGACGGACCGCTCTTCTTCACCCATTATTCGTTCATGGGCCTCGATCCGCGCGGGCTGAAGGACAAGTATGCCGACTACTGGGCGCAGAACGTGGCGCACGCCCGCCGCAACTATGAGTACTGCGTCTCGAACCCCAAGGGCCACGCCGGTTATTCCTCGGACAGCTGGGGGCTCACGGCCTGCGATATCCCCGGTGGGTATTCGGCCTGTGCGCCATCCAACGACCGGGGCACCATAGCGCCTACGGCGGCGGTATCGTCCTATCCCTATCTGCCAGAAGAGAGCCTGAAGGCCATGCGGCATTTCTATTATGTCCTTGGCGACAGGCTGTGGGGAGAATACGGTTTCCACGACGCCTTCTGCCTGGACAAGCCATGGTTCGCTGACTCTTATATCGCAATCGACCAGGGGCCGATCGTGGTAATGATTGAAAATGCACGCAGCGGGCTCCTGTGGCGTCTGTTCATGAGCCGTGAGGATATCCTTAATGGCCTGGCGACCCTGGGCTTCACCCGTTCGTAGCAATTGTTCCAAAGTTTGAGTATATTTGTCGTATGAAGGTTAATGTATCGCTCCTGACTGCTGCGGCCCTGATGCTCGCGTGCGCCTGCTGGGGTCCGCGCAACACCGGCCGGAGTTCCGGTTCCGCCACGGACGCCGGGGCCGGTGACGACTCCGTCTCTTCGCTGATGGGATCGGCTCCCGCCATCCCCGCCGCCACCCGTCATTTCCCGTCCGTGCAGATGCCGCGCGTCTATGGCGACGATCCTGCCGCTGCGGCGGAATATGCCGTAGAGCACTATTGGGACGGGTTCCTGAACGGAGAGGGCCCTACCACGCCAAAGTCTGTGCTAGGCGTGCTCGACGAGGAGGTCGAGCAGGCGCTTGCCAACTACATCGCGCTGCTCGGCGAGGTGAAGGAGGATGCAACCCCCGACAATCTCGCCCCTCTCAAGATGGCCCAGAAAGGGGTGAAGAAGTTCTTCTCCAAGATAGAGGAGCGGCAGCTCGCCGACACCTCGGCAAAGACATACCTGCGCCTCACGGAGATGGTGTCGCATTACCTCTACGACCCCAATTCCCCGCTGCGCGACGAAGACCTGTACCTGCCTTTCGTCGAGGCGGCGGCGGAGAGCGCCTGCACCTCCGACGACATGCGCAACGCGTACCGCTATGAGGCGCGCCAGTGCCGCACCAATCCCTTCGGCAGCAAGGTCCCCGACTTCAGCTACAGCGACATCAACGGCCACAAGGGCTCGCTCTACGGCGTAAAGGCCGATTACACCATGCTGTTCTTCAGCAATCCCGGCTGCGAATCCTGCAAGGAGATAATCAAGGATGTGATGGGCAGGGGCTACATCGAGTCGATGATAGCCAACCGCAAGCTGGCGGTGGTGAACATCTACATCGACGAGGAGGTGTCAAAGTGGCGCGATTACTCGCACAACTATCCCTCCTGCTGGATCAACGGATACGACTACACCTTCAGCCTGCGCGACAGCGGCAAGTACGACATCCGGGCCATCCCTTCGCTCTACCTTCTCGATTCCCAGAAGCGGGTGCTGATGAAGGACGCCATTACCGAAAACGTTCTGAAATTCCTCGACAAGATATGAAACAGTATCTGGATCTGCTGCGGTATATCCGCGAAAACGGCGCAATAAAGACCGACCGCACCGGTGTGGGCACGCAAAGCATCTTCGGTTACCAGATGCGCTTCGACCTCTCCGAGGGCTTCCCCCTGCTAACCACCAAGAAGGTGCACCTGCGCTCCATAATTCACGAGCTGCTGTGGTTCATCGCCGGCGACACCAATATCAAGTACCTGCACGACAACAAGGTGTCCATCTGGGACGAGTGGGCCGACGAGAACGGTGACCTGGGCCCCGTGTACGGGCACCAGTGGCGCAGCTGGGAGGCCGCCGACGGGCGCAGTATCGACCAGCTCCAGCAGGTCATCGACCTCATAAAGAACCATCCCGACTCACGCCGCATGCTGGTGTGCGCCTGGAACCCCGGCGACATCGACAAGATGGCCCTGCCGCCGTGCCATTGCCTCTTCCAGTTCTACGTGGCGAATGGCAAACTCAGCTGCCAGCTGTATCAGCGCAGCGCCGACACCTTCCTCGGGGTGCCGTTCAACATCGCATCCTACGCCCTTCTGACGATGATGCTCGCCCAGGTCTGCGGCCTGCAGCCGGGAGAGTTCATCCATACCACGGGCGACACCCACATTTATCTGAACCATTTCGACCAGGTTGCCGAACAGCTTTCGCGCGAGCCGCGTCCGCTGCCCGTAATGAAGCTGAATCCCGAAGTGAAGAGCCTCTTCGACTTCCGTTACGAAGACTTCACCCTCGAGGGATACGATCCCTGGCCGGCAATCAAAGCCCCCGTAGCGGTATAGAATTATGCTTAAGTGTTTGATAGTGGCAATAGCCGACAACAACGGAATAGGCGTCAAGGGCGACCTTCCCTGGCACATCTCCGAAGACCTCCGTTATTTCAAGTCCGTCACTGCCGGATATCCGGTGATAATGGGCCGTACGACCTATTTCTCCCTGCCTTTCCATCCGCTCAAGGGACGCAAGAACATTGTGCTTAACCTGGGCGGCGACCCCATTCCCGAGGCAACTTGCGTGTATTCCTTCGACGAGGCCTTCAGCGAGGCCGAGGCGGAAGGCAAGGACAAGTGCTTCGTGATGGGCGGCGCCTCCGTGTACAGGGCGGCCCTTCCGATGATGGACCGTCTTTACATCACCCACGTGCATACCGTGGTCGCCGAGGCGGATGTCTTCTTCCCCGAGATAGACCCGGAGGTCTGGGAGCGCGTCAGCACGTCCGAGACCCATACGGACCCGGAAACCGGCTACACCTTCGAATTCGTGGTGTACGAAAGAGTGAAACGTTAGGTTCTCGGGCAGTATGTCTTCTTCCGGCAGGGAAAATTTCGGCAGCGCCTTTACGTTCATCATGGCCATGGCCGGGTCCGCCATCGGGCTCGGAAATATCTGGCGTTTCCCCTACATGGTGGGCGAAAACGGCGGGGCCGCGTTCATCGTGGCTTATCTGCTGTGCAGCATGCTGATAGCCCTGCCGTGCTTCGTGTGCGAGGCGCTCATCGGCCGCAGGGCCGGCAGCGGCGCCTACGAAGCGTTCAAGAAACTCGCTCCCGGCAGCGGGTGGAAGGTGATGGGCGTCGTCGCCGTGATAGCGGCGTTCATCGTCGTTTCGTTCTACTGCGTGGTGGGAGGCTGGTCGCTGAACTTCCTGTTGAGGTCGTTGTCCGGGCGCCTGGCCGCCGGTGATCCAGAGGCCGCTACCGGCGTTTTCTCGGCAATGGCTTCCGGGACGGCGGAGCCCATCGTCATGTATCTTCTGTTCTTCGGCGCCACGTCGCTGGTGGTGATGGGGGGAGTGAAAAAGGGTATCGAGCGCTTCACCAAGATTACCACGCCGCTGCTTTTCGTGCTGATGCTTGTGATGCTGGTGTATTCGGTGTCGCTGCCGGGCGCAGGCGAGGGCGTGAAGTACCTGGTTCGCCCCGATTTCTCCAAGCTGGACGCCCACGGCTGGGCCAGCGCGCTGGGGCAGGCGTTCTTCTCCATGTCGCTGGGAATCGGCACGGTGCTGATTTATTCGTCATTCATGCGCAAGAGCGACCGCCTGCTGCGCGGCGGCTTCTGGACGGCGGTGTCGGATTCCGCCTTTGCGCTGATTGCCGCCTTCGCCATCATGCCGGCGGTGTTCGCCGCCGGACTCGAGCCGTCCGCCGGTCCTGCGCTGGTGTACGAAACCCTGCCGTATATCTTCGCCAAGATGGGTGTGGAGGCGCCAATCCTCAGTGGAATCGTTACGGTAGTGTTTTTCCTGGCCATCCTGATGGCGGCGCTGACGTCTTCGATTTCGCTGCTGGAAGTTTGCGTGGAGCATCTGGTCGAGCAGTTCGGATGGAACCGCAAGGTTTCGACGGCGGCGTTTGCCGTTCCGGTGCTCCTTCTGGGCATTCCGTGCGTGCTGTCATTCGGGCCCATGTCCGGCGTGAAGCTGTTTGGGATGACGGTGTTCGACATGTGCGACTACCTGAGCTCCAACGTGTTGATGACTCTTGGCTCCCTGGCCTTCACGATTTTCGTGGGCTGGCGGATGTCCAAGGTCGATGTGCGTGACGAGTTCACCAACGGCGGCACGCTCAGCTTCAGCGGCAGGGTTTTCGGCGTCTTCCGTTTCGTCGTCCGCTGGATCATCCCTCCTGCAATACTCGTTATTTTCATCGCCAACCTGATTGGCGCGTAAAACCTTAACTGATATGTCGAAAAGCAATTCCAAACTGCTTCATACCGAAGACTGGCTTGCGGTATGGATCGGGTTTATCATCATTGCCGTCGGCCTCGTGGCTGTCCTTACAGGTGCATTTGATTTCTCAGCGCTCAAGTTCAAGACCTGGACCTGGGGAGAGACCGTGACGGGCGCTGCGGCGGCCAAGGTAGTTCCGCTCGGCCAGCAGCTGGCAACCGGGGCCTTCTGGCTCAAGATGCTTCTTACCGTGGGTGTGCTGGGGCTGTTGTTCACCGTGGGCGCGAAGCTCACCGGCGGCAAGGTCAAGCAGTTCATTCCGGCGTTCATCGCAGTGTTCGTGCTGTCCGTGGTTGTGCGCCTGATCAGCGCCGAATTCACGCTCAACCGCTATCTGGAGTGGGCTTTCTGGGCGCTTATCGTGGGCATGCTGATTTCGAATACCGTGGGCACGCCGGCATGGATGCGCCCCGCAGTGCGCACGGAGTTCTATATCAAGACGGGACTCGTGATCATGGGTTTCTCGGTGCTGTTCTCAAATATCGCCAAGTTCGGCCTGTACGGCCTTGGGATCGCGTGGGTGGTGACGCCTGTCGTGATCCTGTTCATGTGGTGGTTCGGCACGCGCGTGCTCAAGATGGACAACAAGCCGCTCGTGATAACGATGGCGTCCGCCACCAGCGTGTGCGGTACGTCGGCGGCAATCGCTTCCGGCGCGGCTTCAGGCTGCAAGAAGGATGACCTCACGATGACCATCTCCATCTCCATCATCTTCACCGTGCTGATGATGGTGCTAGAGCCGGTGATTATCAAGGCCTGCGCCATGTCGCCGATAATGGGCGGCGCGCTTATCGGCGGAACGGTGGACAGCACCGGCGCCGTTGCCGTAGCGGGTTCCGTTCTGGGCGGCGAGGCGGAGAAGGCCGCCGTGCTCGTGAAGATGATCCAGAATATCCTCATCGGCTTCGTGGCGTTCTTCGTAGCTTTGTTCTTCGCCACACGCGTTGACCGCAAGAACGGGCAGAAAGTGGGCGCCGGCGAGATCTGGACCCGTTTCCCCAAATTCATCATCGGTTTCTTCGTGGCTTCGCTGATAGCTTCGTTCGTGATTCTGCCGATCGCCGGCGCCGACCAGGTCAAGGCCGTGAACGGCGTCCTGGACCAGTACAAAAACTGGTGCTTCGTGCTGGCGTTCGTGAGCATCGGTCTCGACACCAATTTCCGCGATATCGCTCGCCAGATGAAGGGCGGCAAGCCCCTCTGGCTTTACATCGTCGGCCAGACTTTCAACATCGTGCTCACCTTCGCGATGGTCTGGTTCCTCCTCTCCGGCGCCGTCTTCCCCGTGCCGGTGCTTGATTAAGGACGTTCGCGATGCGTATTCTGTCTGCAGACTACGGCCGCAAGCGGCCTGTCCATCCCGCATCAATAGCGGCCATTGTCGTTGGCGTTCTGGCGGTTGCCGGGGCGGTATACATCATGGTGCGGGGCCTGGGGCTGAATCCTGACCTGGATTTCGGGGCTGGGGCGTACTATTATGCGGATATTCCTGATTACCAGAAGGTTCTGAACTGGGACGTTTATTCCGCACAGTTGCCGTTCTGTGTTTATCTGCTGCTGTTTCTAGGCTGGGGCGCGGTGGTCTGGTGGCTCTGGAAGCGGATGGAAAAATAATTCTTTCATAAAAAATCAGCAATATCTCGTTGCTGATTTTTTTGATTCCTTGGCCGGCTGACGGACCTTTTGCACATTTGCGAAATGAATACGGACAAGCAGCGGGTAGGCCGGCGGGGAGAGGACGAGGCCTGCAATTATCTTCTCGGGCTGGGCCATACGATTCTCAGCAGAAACTGGAGGGCCTCTCACCTCGAGTTAGACATCATTACCCTTCAGGGGCGCGTGCTGCACGTGGTTGAGGTGAAAACCCGCAGCGGAGGCGCCCCGGTGGCCCCGGAATCCAAAATCGACCACGCCAAGCGCCGGCGCATGGTGCTCGCGGCCGGGGCGTTCATGAACAATCCCAGCCGTGTTTTCCTCCCCTCCGACCTGGAAGTCCAGTTCGACGTCCTCACCGTCGTCTTCGACGAACCGGCCCCTGTTATCGAATACTATCCCCAGGCCTTTATCCCCATGTATTACTGATCCCCACTTCCCTATGGCGCCTATCTTATCCCCCTGACTCCCAACCCTTTTCATTCTTCATCTGTGGGAAAAACACCCACAGATAAACATGGTTATATATTAGTAATTAACAACTTAAACAAAGCTATGAGACACAATAGAGTTTCCTATCGAGGCATTCTGAACCACTGTTACCAAAACACAATCGACGGCAAGCTGATTTTCTACACCGAGAGCGATTTCCTGGTATATTTCACGGTATTTTGTACCATCGTTCCAAAGTATAGAGTCAAGATTCTTGGTCTATGCTTGATGTACGACCATGTGCACAAATCTATGATTGCGGAATCGACGAAAGATTTGTATGCATGCTCGCAGAACGTGACGTCTGTATTCGTGAAAGAACACAACATTACACTTGGGCGCAAAGGCTCACTGTTCAGAAAACCATTTGGCAGCGTTCCGAAATACGGCGACAAAAAAGCACGCTCCAACCTGATTTACGTGGCCAATAATCCCGTTGAACGAAAAATGGTTGAACGGGCCGAGCAATACAGATGGAATTTTCTTGCATATGCTGTTAGCGATCATCCTTTTTCTGAACCGGTTTCAACGCATACGGCCTCAAAATACTTGCTCTGGGCAATCAAAACAGCAGATAAAAAACACGAGAATGGAGAATACTTGACAAACCCATTGTTGCAGACTATGTTCAAGCATCTCAAACCCAAAGAGAAGGAACAGTTGATAGACCATATAATAAACCGCTACAACATCATAGACTATTCTGCTGCCATACGCTTTTGGGGTAGTTATGAAAAAATGCTCGCCGCAATACATGCTACGACAGGGGACGAGCATGATTTGAATGAAATATTCGTGGGTAAAAACGATAATGTTTATCCCCAGATGACATCAATTCTTTTGTTAACCAACCGAGCAAAAGACATCCATCGGATAATCGGCTTAACGGCAGACGAAAAAATATCCCTTTTCAACTATTTGCAAGGAAAAACATCGGCCCAACCCAAGCAAATTGCCAAATACCTGCATTTTTCTAGCGGAATATAACATTCGCAAGACCAATAACTTAACCATAAAATCTGTGGGAAATAATCCCACAGATGCGAGAGGGAAGAAAATGAAAATCAGAAGGTTGAGAGAAGCAGGGTGGGCACGGAGCATTGCCAGTTTCGCCAAAAAACGCTATATTTGAAATCCTATAGCAACGAACACGAAAATGGCGAAGACATCGGAAGATACACCGCTCCTGAAGCAATACTTTTCCATCAAGGCGCAGCACCCTGAGGCACTCCTGCTCTACCGGGTGGGCGACTTCTACGAGTGCTACTCCGACGACGCCGTCACCCTCAGCAAGACCCTCGGAATCGTCCTCACCCGCCGCAACAACGGCGAAAAGGGCGACACCCCCATGGCCGGCTTTCCGCACCACGCCATCGACTCCTACCTGCCCAAGCTCATACGCGCCGGATTCAAAGTGGCCATATGCGACCAGCTCGAAGATCCCAAGCTCGCCCAGAACAAACTCGTCAAGCGCGGCGTAACCGAGATCCTCACCCCCGGCGTGGCCTTCGGCGAGACCATGCTCGACGGCAAGGAGCACAACTGGCTCGCCGGCCTCACCTACGACGGCCCCGAATGCGGCGCCGCCTTCCTCGACGCCTCCACCGGCACGTTCAAGGTGGCCCAGGGCAGCCCGGAATACATCAGCACCCTCCTTTACAGCTTCCGCCCCAAGGAGCTCGTGGTCCAGCGCGACATCTACCGCCGCGTCACCGAAAAATACCCCGACTTCTACGTCACCGGCCTCGACGAGTGGGCCTTCGTGTCCGATGCGGCCACCGAAAAGCTCTGCCGCCAGCTTGGCGTCCAGAGCCTCAAGGGCTTCGCCGTCGACCGCTACCCGCTCGCCGTCTGCAGCGCCGGCGCCCTCGTGTTCTACCTCGAGCAGACGCATCACGAAGGCCTCCGCAACATCTGCAGCATCAGCCGCATCGACGAAGGCAGCTTCGTGTGGATGGACCGCTTCACCTTCCGCAACCTCGAGATCTTCCAGAGCAACGCCGGGCGCGAAGGCGTCAGCCTCGTGGACGTGCTCGACCGCTGCTCCTCGCCGATGGGCTCCCGCCTGCTGCGCGAGTGGCTGTCGCTCCCGATAATGGACATCTCCGCGCTCAACGGCCGCTACGACGTGGTCCAGTTCTTCGCCGACAACGAAGAGGCGCTGGAGGAAATCCGCAACCTTATCTCCGACATCGGCGACCTCGACCGCATCACCGCACGCGCCGCCACCGGCAAGATCAACCCCCGCGAAATGATGCAGCTGGCGCGCTCCCTGAGCCGGATGACCCCCGTCCGCAACATGTGCTCCGACACCGGCATCGCAGCCCTCGACAAGCTGGTCAAGGGACTGAAGGACACCGACCCCATCCTCCACCGCATCCAGGAGACAATGGCGGAAAACCCCGCCGCCCAGCTCGGAAAGGGCGACGTCATCGCCACCGGCGTGTCGAAGGAACTCGACGAGCTCCGCCGCATCTCCCGCGGAGGCAAGGACTACCTCCAGGAAATCCAGCGCCGCGAGGCTGAACTCACCGGCATAAACTCCCTCCGGATAGGCTACAACAACGTTTTCGGCTACTACATCGAGGTGCGCAACACCTACCGCGACCAGGTGCCGCCGGAGTGGATACGCAAGCAGACACTCGTGAGCTCGGAGCGCTACGTCACCGAGGAACTCAAGGAATACGAACGCAAGATCCTCGACGCCGAAGGCTCCATCTATGAACTCGAATCCGGCCTTTACGCCAAGCTGGTAGCCGACATCCAGAAGCGCATCAAGGACATCCAGGCCAACTGCCGCGTGATAGCGCAGATCGACGTCCTGCAAGGCTTTGCGCTACAGGCGAATGAGCGCAGCTACTCCCGTCCGGAGATGGACAAGTCGCTGTCGTTCGACATCAAAGCCGGCAGGCACCCCGTCATCGAGACCATGATGCGCCCCGGCGAGGAATACGTCCCCAACGACATCTCGATGGACAGCCGCAAGGAGCAGATCATGGTGCTCACCGGCCCCAACATGGCCGGCAAGTCCGCCCTTCTGCGCCAGACCGCCCTGATCGTGCTCATGGCCCAGGCCGGCTCCTTCGTGCCCGCAGCGAAGGCCCGCATCGGCGTGTTCGACAAGATCTTCACCCGCGTCGGCGCCACCGACAACATCTCCCGCGGCGAATCCACCTTCATGGTGGAGATGCTCGAGACCGCGATGATCATGCACAACCTCTCCGAGCGCTCGCTGGTGCTTATGGACGAGATAGGCCGCGGCACCTCGACCTACGACGGCATGTCCATAGCGCGCGCCCTCATCGAGTACGTGCACGAGCGAGGACACGGCGCCAAGACGCTCTTCGCCACCCACTACCACGAGCTCAACGACCTCGAAAACCGCTTCCCGCGCGTTCATAACTGGCACATCTCCGTTAAGGAGGAGGGGCACGACGTCATCTTCCTCCGTAAGCTCGAGCGCGGCGGCGTGGCACACAGCTTCGGTATCCATGTGGCCCGCATGGCCGGCATGCCGCAGGAGGTGATAGCCTCCGCCGAACGCACCCTGCGGGAACTGGAGCGCCGCGAGCGCAACGCCGACGCCCTCTCCAAAGACACCTCCGAAGACGGCAGCGTGCAGCTTTCGTTCTTCCAGCTCGACGACCCCGTGCTCAGCTCCCTCCGCGAGCAGCTGATGTCCGCCGACCTCGACAACATGACACCCCTCAAGGCCTTTGACCTCCTCCGCAAGCTGAAGGAGGAAGTGGGGGCCGACAAAAACTGATACCCCATGAAGCATGTACTCATCCTTTTAGCGGCCCTTACGCTCGGAGGCGCAACCCTGACGGCACAGGATTACATGGTGCCTGAACTTGCGGACGCCCTGCGCGAAGACCGCATGCGCTGCGGCGGCAACCTTATCCCATACAGCCACGGCGACCTCACCGAGACGCCCGCCCCCAGGGGCTACAAGCCGTTCTATATCAGCCACTATGCGAGGCACGGCAGCCGTCACACCTGGGGCGACAAAGGTTACCTGTACGTCCTCGACATACTCGGCAAGGCCGACAGTCTCGGCATACTCTCTCCCGCCGGACGCAAGGTAATGGACGAGACGCTGATGGTGATGGAGGCATGGGACGGAATGGACGGACGCCTGTCGCAGAGGGGCGTCCGTGAGCATCAGGAGATGGCGCACCGCATGGTGAAACGCTTCCCTGAGGTGTTCAGGGGGAGCCCCCGCATCCGCGCCATCGGCAGCACCGTGCAGCGCAGCCTCATAAGCATGAACGCGTTCACCACGGCAATCGCTGCCGACCGCCCCAGGACCCGCTGGACCATGGATACGGGCGAAAAATTCATGAACTATATAGGCGACACCGGCCACGCTACTCCCGACGTTAAGGAGCTTCGCGCCACGATCAAGGACCGCAAATGGGATTTCCAAGCCGACACCAGCTACGTGCTTGGGCGCCTCTTCACGGATTCCCTTGCAGCCGCCAGGCTTGTTCCTGAAGTGAACAAGTTCAACGACGCCCTCTTCAACGTTGCCACCATAACGCGCTGCTGGGATATAGAGGACTATATCCTGGACGAGCTGTCCTTCGAATGGCTGTATCAGACTACATCCAACGAATCCCACTATGTGTTTGCCAAATACGGCAACGCCGCGGAGATCACCCGCGAGCGCCTCGCATCCGCCCATGAGCTGGCCGACGACATACTTGCCAAGGCCGACGAGGTCATCTCCAGCGGGGAATATGCCGTCGACCTGCGCTTCGGACACGATTACCCGCTTCATACGCTGGTGGCATACATAGGCATAGAAGGCCCCGGCTCCAAGCTGGCGTTCGACGAGATCGACAAGTACTGGTGGCAATGGAGGGAGCTCTGCATGGGTTCCAACCTGCAGATGATATTCTACCGCAACAAGGCCGGGCGCGTGCTGGTGAAGTTCCTTTATCAGGAACAGGAGCGTATGCTGCGCGGCCTGGAGAGCGTGAGCGGACCCTACTACGACTGGGAGACCGTCCGCGCCAATTTTGATGGATTCAGACGATGAAGAAAGTACTGATTATCAGTTACTACTGGCCTCCGACAGGGGGCAGCGGGGTGCAGAGGTGGGTCAAGTTCGCCAAGTATCTCGACCGCTTCGGCTGGGAGCCCGTGGTATATACTCCCGAGAACCCGGAGCAGCTGGCGGTTGACGAGAGCCTTGGCACCGAGCTCCCGGCGGGCCTGACGGTGCTCAGGCGCCATATCAGCGAGCCGTACGCTCTGTACCACAAGTTCTTCGGAGCCTCCGACAAGGGCGCCGGCGTGAATCCGCTGAACCAGCAGAAAAAGACCTTCAAGCAGCGCCTGGTGGTGGGCCTGAGGGGTAATCTGTTCGTGCCCGATCCCCGCGTGGGGTGGGTGAACCCTTCGGTTCGCTTCCTGGTCAAATACCTCAAGGAGAATCCGGTCGATGCTGTCGTGACCACCGGCCCGCCGCACTCGATGCACCTCATCGGCATGAAGCTGGCCCGCCGCACCGGCGTGCGCTGGATCGCCGACTTCCGCGACCCGTGGACGGAGATGCATTATTTCAAGCACATGGGCCTGCTTCCCTGGACCGCCGCCTGGCACCGCTCGATGGAGCAGAAGGTGCTCGATAACGCGAGCGCCGTGATCGCCGTATCGGATCCCGTGCGCGCCGACTTCCAGGCCCGCACTTCAACCCCCGTGCATCTGATTACCAACGGTTTCGACGATGTCGATTTCGCCGCAGAGCCGCCGGCGCTTCCCGCAAACCGCTTCACCCTGGTGCATACCGGTCTTTTCGCCTCCGACGGCAATCCGCTTCGCCTGTGGGACGTGCTGGCCGCCAAATGCGCCGCCGACCGCAGCTTCAAGTCGCAGCTGCGCATCGTGCTGGCGGGCAAGACCGACGCCGAAATCCTCGATGCGCTCGCCGTCAGGGGCCTTTCCGACAACGTCGAGAACCTGGGATACCAGCCGCATTTCAAGACCACCCTCCTGCAGCAGTCGGCCAACGTGCTCATGCTCCCGCTCCGGCAGGAGCCCGAATACGCCAAGGCGCTGCCGGGCAAGATCTTCGAGTATCTCGCCGCCCGCAGGCCGGTGCTGGGAATAGGACAGGAGGGCGGTGCCGCGGCAACCGTGCTGCGGGACGCCGGTGCCGGCGTGATGTACGACTGGGACCGCGTTGAGCCGGTCCGCAACTTCATCGAGAGCGCGTGGGAGCGGCATCTGTCCGGAGAGGACGCCCCCCTGTCGGGCGACATCGCCAAATATTCGCGCATCGCGCTGACTGAAAAACTGGCAGGCATACTATGAGTTCCGTGGTCGCAAACGAGCGGGTTCGCTGCCCGCGCTGCTCGCATGAGTACGAAGCGCCGGTGTACAGGCACATCGACGCCGTCGCCGACCCTTCCCTG
This sequence comes from Bacteroidales bacterium, assembly GCA_016288775.1. GTDB lineage: Bacteria > Bacteroidota > Bacteroidia > Bacteroidales > UBA932 > Cryptobacteroides. The sequence goes on from JAEELG010000013.1 coordinate 65,067, forward strand.
AAGGAGAAGGTCAAGAACGGCTCCCTCTTCGTGCGGGAGTGCCCCGAGTGCGGCCTGCGCGAGCTTGTGACCTCGCCGGTGGTGTACCGCGACGGGCATCTGCTGCTGTGCCTGTCGGACCGCAAGGTGAGCGTTGAGGGGCTCGAAGACGTGCACGGGCGCCTCGTGGCCGACGTGGGTTCGTTCATCGAGAAGGTGAAGATCTTCGACGCCGGGCTCGACGACGTGCCCATGGAGTTCTGCAAATTCGTGACGCGGCAGGAGATGGGCAAGGACGCCGACCTGAAGTTCCTGCGCACCGACGGCGCCGACAACGACATCATTTTCACCTATCCGGAAGCGGGGCAGATGCAGCTGCTTTCGGTGGGATTCAACGTTTACGAGGACTGCTGCGCCATCGTCGGCCGCAATCCCGTGATAACCGAAGGCCTCAAGGGGCTTGTGAAGGTCGACCGTGAATGGGTCGAGCAATTTTTGCGCTGATGAAGAAGAAACTGTTGATATGTGCGGGCATAGTGCTGGGTTTCCTGGTGCTGTCGTACGCATTCGTGCCCGAACTGTTGGGCGGCAAGATAGTGAACCAGAGCGACATTTCCGGCTGGCAGGGCATGAGCCACGAAAAGCTGGAGTGGGACAAGGCGCATCCGGGCGAGCCCGCCGCATGGACGGGGTCCATGTTCAGCGGCATGCCCACCGCCACCATACAGGCGTCGCGCAAGGGCGACTGGACGCAGCCGCTTTACGACCTGCTGCTTACCGGCAAACGCCCCGCCACGTATCTGTTCGTGTCGCTGCTGGGCGCCTTCCTGCTGATGCTGGCATTCGGCATCCATCCCCTGATCGCCGCCGGCGGCGCCATCGCGGTTACGTTCTGCGCATACAACATCCAGATTATCCAGGTCGGGCACAACACCAAGATGCAGGCCCTCGCCTTCCTCCCATGGGTACTCGCTGCGTTGGTATTTACGTATCGCGCATCAACTCGTTGCAAGATCGGTCAGGTGCTTCTAGGGGCGGCATTGTTCGGGCTGACGGTGAGCTTCCAGGTCAAGGCCAATCATCCGCAGATTTCGTATTATCTGGCGCTGATGATCCTGATTTACGTTGTGGTGCTGTTCGTGTCGCTGCTGCGCCGCAAGGAGTCGCTAAAGGGCTTCTGGATAGCGTCGGCGCTGCTGCTGGTCATGGGCGTGGCGGGCATTGGCACCAACGCCATCAAACTCATGCCTACGGTGGAGTACACCCCGTATTCGATGCGCGGCGGCACCACCGGCGGCAGTACCGAAGGCGGCGACCGCAAGGGCCTGAAGATCGATTACGCCACCGCATGGTCGTACGGATGGGAGGAGCTCCCCAACATCGCCATACCCAACTACAACGGCGGATCCTCCACCGGCGAGCTGCCGATGGATTCCGAAACGGTGCAGCTGCTCAAGCGCGCGGGACAGGGGAACCTGGCCCAGGTGCGCAAGCATCTGCCGCTCTATTGGGGCCCCCAGCCCTTTACCGCCGGCCCCATGTACATGGGCGCCATAACCATCTTCCTTTTCATCCTCGGCCTGCTTTACTGGAAGGGGCGCGAACGCTGGTGGGCCGTGACTGCGACACTGCTGGCGGTGCTGCTGGCGCTCGGCAGCCACTTCCTGTGGTTCACGCGGCTGTTCTACGACTTCGTTCCGCTGTACAACAAGTTTCGCACGGTGTCGATGGCGCTAGTGGTGCTGCAGTTCACCCTTCCTGTGCTGGGCTTCCTGATGCTCGACGGCATCGTGAATAGCGGCGCCGAGGCCAGGGTGCTGCGCCGTCAGGTGCTCACTGCCGGCGGCATCTCGGCGGGCCTTCTGCTGGTGCTGGCGTTGCTGCAGAGCACTTTCGGCGCCTTCTCGGGCGCAGTCGATTCCGGTCAGCCCGACATCCTTGTGGATGCGCTGGTGGCCGACCGCTACTCGCTTCTGTGGAAGGATGCTCTGCGCTCGCTTCTGCTGGTCGCTGGCGCTGTCGTATTGCTAGTCTGGGGCATAAGCGGGAAAGAATCCTCCGGCAAAAAGCGCTTCATATCCGCCATTCTGGTGTGCGTGCTGGTGCTGGTCGACATGTTCTTCGTCGGCAAGCGCTATCTGGGCCCCGACGATTTCGTGACGCCGAAGGCCTTCCAGAGCCAGTTCACCAAGCGCCCGGTGGACGAGATGATACTCCGCGACACCGACCCGTCGTACCGCGTCCTCGACCTCACCGTGAACGTGTTCAACGACTCACACCCCTCTTACTGGCACAAGAACATCGGAGGCTATTCGCCTGCAAAGCTGCAGCGCTATCAGGAGTACATCGACGCCCGCATCAGCCCCGACCTGTCGGCCCTGAGCAAGGCGCTTTCCGGCGCCGCCACCGTGGCGGAGGCCGAAGCGGCGATGCCTTACCTCGAGAGCCTGGCGTCCTTGAACTGCCGGTATATCATTCTGGGCGAGAACAACGCTCCGGTGCGGTACAAGTACGCCCGCGGAAACGCCTGGTTTGAGGATGAAGGCGAGATAGAAATGACGAAATACACTCCCGACAGACTGGAGTACAGCTATGCCAGCGATGCCGGCGGGCGCGCCGTGTTCAGCGAGGTCTACTATCCCGCCGGCTGGGTGGCGCGCCTCGAAGACGGCACCGAACTGCCGGTGAATCTGTACGAAGGTGGTTCCGACGCTGCCGGCTCCGTCGCCGCAGGCCTTCTGCGCTGCATCGACCTCCCCGCCGGGCAGCACACTCTCACGATGAGCTTCGAGCCCGCCTCCTACCGCCGCGGCGAAGCCCTCTCCCGCGCCTGCTCCATCCTCCTCATCCTCCTGGTCCTCGGCGGCATCGCAATGGCTTTAAGAGGAAATAAAAAGAAAGATGCATAAATAATCAACAGAAGCTAAAGCAAGAAACCCCATCGCTGCGCATTTACATAAAGAATAGTAATTATTCGAGTATGAACCGTTGCCTGCTCTTGTTTTTGTGCCTGTTTCTCGTTTCATGTCACGAGAAACAGATAGACGAGCCGTACTACGAACTGGAATACGACCTTGAAGGCGAGCACTACTATTCCAAGGACATGGGGGTAGCGTACCGCGGTTTGTTCGGCAGTCACTATGAGTCCCTCTCTGAAGGAGCTATGTTCCAGTTCCGGAACATCGACGATTCCACCAGGGTCGCCCTGTTTTCCTTTGCCGTGCAAGGGCCTGCTAACGCATCGAACAAATCCCATTACCTGAGTTTCGACCTGCCCAGCGAATCGCCGTTCTTCTTTGAACGCCGCAAGTACACATATCAGATGGACTCCCTGAACCTTTTCAGGTCTCCCGTCACCGTGAATTACAAATATTGCCTGACGAACGGGACTTTTTCTTTCTCGAGGGTCAAAAACGGAGGTTACGGTCGATATCTGTTTTCCTTCGATTTTGACTGCGCGAGTGCGGAGGGTGATACCCTGAGATTCCGCTACGGACAAGTGTTGTTATGCAACCGGCTTATCAAGGAGCGGGGCAATGAGCGCGTTATCAAAATGATCCTGCATGAGTTATAAGTTGCCTGTCATATTGGGAATTCTGCTACTGGTTTCATGCTGCACCAGGAAGGAGGTGCTCGACCCGGAACTCCAGACGTTTCACGACGAGTCCTTTTTCTGGGTGGAATACAAGGTGAACGGCGAGCTGTTCGAGTATGCGCAGCCGCGCGAAAACCACGTGCTGGAGCAATTCGAAGGCCCCGTCTTCGACTTTTACAACAAGGGAGGCGAGGATCTGGTCGCAACCTTCCGTTTCAAGTGGGACGACGACTTTTACTTCGGCCTGCACAGTACCCAGGGATATTTTACCAACGCCAGGAAGTACAAACTCAATACGGCTTTGCCGCTGCGCGATACCATCGTGCTGAAGGACGGTTGCCGCCTGTTATCGGGTACCTTCTCACTGAATGTGGACAGGATTTACTATAACGCATCCTATCCCTATAGCTATGATTCTTTCTTTGTGTGCTTCGAGGGCACGGCGGAAAAACCCGGGAGCGGATTTGTAAATATCGACGGCGGCCGCCTGACCTTCCAGCGCAATGTGGTCGAGAAGATGAAAGCCGACGATTTCCGCTGGTTCCTTTATAAATACGACGGCCAATGAAAGCTCTGACCAGGATTCTTACCGTATTGCTTCTGGCGCTATCTGCGCAGTCGTGCCTCCTCTTTCTTGCCGAGGAGCTGCCGATTCCGCCGCACCTGGTGGCCTGGGAGCCTTATGCCCGTTTTACCGTGGTCAAGGACGGCGAAACCATAGAGTATGTGGACAAAATGAACGGGGGTGTCCAGCTGGTGAACAGCATGGGCTTCTCGAAGAACAACGGTGACCGCGGAATCCGCTTCGATGCATATCTGCACGAGCCCTTCGAAATGTATATCAGCATTACGGACTCCCGGGAAAAGTTCAAGACGGAAACCACCTACTGGCCCCGGGAATTGAATATTCTGAACCGTTACGGGCACCTGTGCACCTTCAAGGACGGGAATGTCCGCTTCCATCAATACCGCGAAAAGTCTTACGACCTTTTCGAGCTGACCTTCGACTGCACGCTGGTCGATCCCGATTCCGGACATTTGATTTTTCTCCGCTCCGGAAAACTGACGGTATGCAAGAATGCCATACCGAACTCGAAATTTAATCTCGACGATTTCTTATCTTTGTAGCCGTTATGGCAGACAACGATTGGAAATCACGGCTCGGGGTGGTGTACTCCACGAATCCAGACTTTCAATATACGCAGGAGCAGGCGCCCGAGGCGGAAACCCTTCCGCCCTCGCGCCAGCGGCTGATCGTGCGTATTGACCGCAGGCAGCGGGCCGGCAAGCAGGTGACGCTGGTCGAGGGCTTCGTGGGCACTTCCGACGACCTCGCGGCCCTGGCCAAGACGCTCAAGACCAAGTGCGGCGTGGGCGGCACCGCCAAGGACGGGGAAATCACCGTCCAGGGCGACCTGCGCGACAAGGTTACCGCACTGCTGCAATCCATGGGTTATAACGCAAAACGGGGGAACTGATGCCGGATCTGTTCAAGAGCGGGACGCTCGACATGTCCACCGAACCGCTGCAGTATGTTGCCGACACGCTTCGCTGGGGAGACGTGATGGTCAACCGCATTGCGGTGATGGTGACCATCATCCTGCTTATCCTTGAACTGCCCGACCTTATCCGCCTGTATCCGCAGCTGCTGCGATGCCTGAGCCGCTGGAAGGGGAATCTGGAACTGGAGCACAGCGTCAGCCTCGCCCGCACCCGCAACAACGTGGCGCTGGTGGCAGGGGTGGCGATGTGCCTTATTGCCGACCGCTGGATGCTGGCGAACCCATCGTTCCGGATGGATGTTCCCGCGGCGCTGCGACTTGCCATCACCGCGGCGCTGCTGATGGGAACGGCCCTTCTGCGGCGCCTTGTTTACGTAGCAACGAAGTTCCGAAGCCTCACCAACGAGTACGCATCCACTCTCAGGCGCACGGTTTTCAATTATCTGATCCTGCTGGTTTCGCTGATGCTCGTGACGGTTCTGGCAGCAGCGGCCTTTCGTGCCCCAGACGCCGTCGTACGCAATGTTTTGTATGCCGAATGTGCTGTGTTTTACTTGGTTCACCTCATTCGCTTCACTGAAATTTTAAGATCCCGTTGTGGAATATTGGCAACATTTTTGTATCTTTGCGCCCTTGAAATTTTGCCGGTAGGCATTTTGGTTTTCACGTGTACGCAATGAAGATACTTATATCGCAAAAAGCTCCATCCAATCTTAGCGCCTACAACGCATTGGAGGAGAAATACGGGGTTGGTCTGGAATTCAGGCCTTTCTTTGTCATAGAGCCCTTGTCTGCCAAGGAGTTCCGCGCCCAGAGAATCAATCTCCCCGACTATACCGCCATAGTTTTTTCTTCCCGCCACGCCATCGACGCGTATTTCCAGCTCTGCGAGCAGATGCGCTTCAAGGTGCCGGAGACGATGAAATATTTCTGCAGCACCGAGCTTGTGGCCCTGTATCTCCAGAAGCACGTTGTTTACCGCAAGCGCAAGATTTTCTTCGGTGACGGAACCGCGCAGTCCATAGTGGCACAGATCGGTCCCAAGCACCGCGGCGAAAAGTTCCTCATCACCACATCCGACGAGTCCAAGACCACCAACCTTACGTCCCTTTTCGAGAAGGCGGGGCTGGATTTCTCCGTGTCCGTGATGGTGAAATCCGTGGCTCAGGACCTTACGGACGTGAAGCTGTCAGAGTACGGCGCGCTGGTGCTCTACAACCCGTACGATCTGGAGTCGCTGCGCAAGAGTTTCCCGGAGTTCAAGCCCAACGGCACCGCGATCATAGCTTACGGCCAAAGCATTGCGGCGGCGCTGGAGAAGGAGGGGATGGAGATTGCCGTGAAGGGCGGTCCCAATACCGAGATTCCTTCCGCCGCAAAGGCGATTGAAGTTTTTTTAAGTTCAAAATAGCTTGTCAGCAACCCTGCCAAAAACAGAAAGACTGTCGGGTCGCACCGCAATTTCGCGCCTGATGGACAAAGGCAGGTGGGACTATACGTCTCACCTGCGTTGCTGCTATGTGGCAGGTAACGGCCTGGAATTCAACCGGATAATGGTTTCTGTGCCCAAACGCCTGTACAAGCGGGCGGTAAAGCGGAACCTGCTGAAGCGCCGCATGCGCGAGGCGTACAGGCTTCAGAAGGAGCTGCTGCCGGCGGGTTTCGATCTGATGTTCGTGTATAATTCGGCGGAAATCTGCGATTTCGCTGCGGTTCGCGGCGAGGTTGCGGAGCTGCTGGCAAGGATTGCCGGGCGATGAGTTTCGGAACCGTTGTCAAGAGGGTGCTGTCGGCGCCGTTCATCCTGCTGATCCATTTCTACAGGTTCTGCATCTCGCCGTTCACGCCTCCAAGCTGCCGCTTTACGCCCACCTGTTCCCAGTACGCCCTCGAGGCCTTCCGCAAGTACGGCCCCCTGAAGGGCGGCTGGCTTTCCCTCAAGCGTATCCTCCGCTGCCACCCCTGGGGCGGCTCGGGCTACGACCCGGTGCCGTAGGCATCCTGGGCCCCTTCCAGTTTCAAGACCTTTACCGGCCGGTCGGAGCCGACCTCCAGGTTGGGGCATAAGACTTCACGCCCCGTATCCACAAATCCGCATTTCTTCATAACCTTGCCGGAGGCTGGGTTTTCCGGGAAATAGTCACCCCACAGTACGGAGAAACCCTTCACACGGAAGCAATAGTCGATGACCAGCCGCAGGGCCTCGGTGCATATGCCCCGGCCCCAGTAGGGACGGGCGATCCAATAGCCCACCTCGCATTCGTCACCGGCAATCTGAAGGTTGGATGACGCCGCCGGCAGATAGCCGACGCAGCCGATGGCCTCTCCCGTCTCCTTCAGCTCGACGGCCCACATTCCCTCGCCACTGAAAAGCGTGCGGATTATCTCGCGGCTTTCCTCTACGCTCTTGTGCGGAGGCCAGCCGGCGCGGGGACCGAGCTCGGGGTCCGACGCCCATTTGAACAGCACCGGGGCGTCGTCTTCGCGCCACGGACGAAGGATTATTCTGTCTGTTTCCATGATTTGCATCCCGTTATGCGCCGAGAAGCAGGTCGGCAAGCCTCAGGTCTTCCGGGGTGGTGATTTTGATGTTGAAGCGCTCGCCGGGAACGGTGGCGACGGCAAATCCGGCGCGCTCGGCAACGGAGGCGTCGTCGGTGAACGCCGTGTCGTATGGCTGGCGGTAGGCCTCTTTCAGGGCCTCGGAGAGGAACATCTGCGGCGTCTGGACCGCTACCAGGGAGCTCCTGTCGGGCGCCGGCGCTCCAACCGCGACGCTCCGCAGGGTGTCGACCACCGGCACCACCGGAATCAGCCCGGCCGCACCGCCGTCCAGCTCCTCCATCCGGGCAATCATCTCCCGGATCAGCCCTTCCGACACCAGGGGCCGCACGCCGTCGTGAACCGACACAATGGCCCCGTCCGGCACCCGCTCCAGGGCGTTCTTCACCGAATGGAACCGGGTCATCCCGCCCTTTACGATGATCTGCGGGAACGAAAGGCCCCGGTTCAGACAGATGCCCCGCCACGTCTCGACGTGCCTTTCGGGCAGAACCGTCACGATCCGGGCGTCCGGCGCCGCGTCCAGGAATCGCTCGACCGAGCGCTCCAGGATGGGCACTCCGCGGAGCTCCAGGAATTGCTTGGGCACCTCGCCTCCCATGCGGGAGCCGCTGCCGCCGGCCACGAAAACAGCATAAACAGGCCTTGCCATAAAAACAATAGATTCTCTAACAACAAAAGTAATGTATTTTCTTGGAATTTTCTTAATTTTGTGGGACTATCCATTACTGTACGACAATTATGGCATTTTCATTCCTAAACCAAGAATTGGCCATCGACCTCGGCACCGCCAACACCGTCATTTACCAGAATGACCAGATCGTGCTTGACGAACCGAGCATCGTCGCCATCGACAACAATACCGGCAAGCCAATTGCAATAGGCCAGAAAGCCAAGCTGATGCACGAGCGCAACAACCCGGGCATCCGCACCATACGCCCCCTGCGCGACGGCGTCATCGCCGACTTCAACGCAGCGGAAATGATGATCCGCGGCTTCATCAAGCAGGTCAACAACCGTCGCCGCACCCACCTCTTCAACCCCAACCTCAAGGTTGTCGTAGGCATCCCTTCGGGCTCCACCGAAGTCGAGATCCGAGCCGTCCGCGACTCCACCGAGCACGCCGGCGGCCGCGACGTGTACCTCATCTTCGAGCCCATGGCCTCCGCGCTCGGAATCGGCCTTGAGGTCGAAGCCCCTATCGGCAACATGGTGGTCGACATAGGCGGCGGCACCACCGAAATCGCAGTCATCTCCCTCGGCGGCCTCGTGGTTCAGGAAAGTATCCGTACTGCCGGCGACGTGTTCACCACCGACATCCAGCAGTACCTCCGCCAGCAGCACAACATCAAGGTGGGCGAAATCACCGCCGAGAAGATCAAGATCGCGGTAGGCGCCGTGATTCCCGACCTCGACGAAGAGGAGCCCGAGCCCTTCGTGGTCCGCGGCCCCAACCTCATGACCGCGCACCCTGTCGAAGCCACCATCACCCACCAGGAGATGGCCCACTGCCTCGACAAATCCATCGCAAAGATCGAATCCTCCATACTCCACGTCCTCGAACTCACCCCGCCGGAGCTTTACTCCGACATAGTCGAGAACGGCATCTTCCTGGCAGGAGGCGGCGCCCAGCTGCGCGGACTCGCCAAGCGCCTGACCGACAAGGTGAACATACAGTTCCACGTGTGCGAGGATCCGCTGCACGCCGTTGCGCGCGGAACCTGCGAGGCCCTGAAGAACACCGACCGCTACTCCTTCCTTATGCGATAAATGGCGCGGCACGGGACTTTCTACGCCGGCCTGGCCACCGCGGCAATCTTCGTTATCCTGGAGATTGCCGCGATGTCTATGCTCAAGCGCTCGTCCCCCCTCCAGGACATCTGGATAAACCGCTTCTCGCACAACGTGATGGCCGTCACCTGGGGCGGCGTCAACCGCATCCAGGACTACTTCGGCCTGCGCGAGCAGAACGAAATCCTCGCCGGCCGCAACTACGAGCTCTTCAAGGAACTCCAGCACTACAAGGAGATGGAGAAGGCGCTCATGGCCATGTCGAAACTCGACTCCGCCGGCCTGCCGCCCCGTTTCAACTATATTCCCGCGGAGGTCACCGCCATGGGCACAAACTCCCGCCACAACTACATCATCCTGGACAAGGGCAGCGACGACGGAGTGCTCCCGCAGAGCGCCATCGTCACCCCGAACGGTGCCGTGGGAATGATTTACTCCGTTGACAAACGCTACTCCTACGGACTCTCGCTGCTTAACGAGCGTGTGAGCGTGAGCGCCCGCGTGGGCAAGGAGGGCCTCGTGGCGCCTCTGGTCTGGGACGGCCAGGGCACCGCTCATGCCATCCTCAGGGATATTCCCCTGCACCTCGACGTGCCCGTCGGCGACACCGTGCTGACCAGCGGCATCTCGGCGGTCTTCCCGCCGGACATCCCCATCGGCGTAACCGCCGGCACGCGCCTCATCGACGGCGCCGTCAACGTGGTGGACGTCAATCTGTTCGTAGACTTCTCCGCTCTGCGGTACGTCATTATCGCCGAGAACCCCGACCGTAGAATCATAGAGGAGATGGAGCGATGAAAAACGTCCGGTTCATTATTCTGTACGTGGTGTTCGTGATCGCCCAGATAGTTCTCTGCAACTTCTTCGGGCTGTCGCGTTACCTGCTCATCTCCGTGCTGCCGGTGCTCATTCTCATGCTCCCTCTTTCGTGGGGAGCCCTGTATTCGATGCTGTTCGCGTTCGCCCTCGGCTTCGCGGTGGACTTCTTCTCCGACGGCATGCTGGGTATAACGTCCTTCGCCCTGGTGCCCGTGGCGCTGGTGCGCCGCTTCGTGGTGAGCATCGTGTTCGGCGCCGAAAAGAGCGCCCGCGGCGAGGAAATCACGGTGGAGCGCCTCGGAATCCCGAAGGTCGCGCTTGCGGCGCTCATGCTGTGCTCGCTGTATTTCGTCATCTTCGTGTGGGTCGATTCCGCCGGCACCTGCGGCTTCTGGCCGGCGCTGCTCCGCATTCTCCTTTCAATTCTTGTGAGCACCCCGGTGTGCGTTGCCGTCGCTCGCCTCCTGAGACCGCAGTAGCATGCAGATCGACAACCGGACAACCAAAATTCTCATAGGCCTCGGCGTGGTGCTGCTCATCCTCATCGGGCGGCTGTTCTACGTGCAGATAATCAACGAGAACTACAAGGTAGACGCCGACAACAACTCCATGACGCGGGAGCTCATCTACCCGCCACGGGGCGTTATCTACGACCGCAACGGGCTGCTGCTGGTGGGCAACAGCATACGCTACGACATCCTGGTGACGCCGCGCGAGGTAAAGGCGTTCGACACCCTGGCCCTGGCCGAGGCGCTCGACACCACCGCCGACTTCATCCGGGCGCGCATGGACTACTACCACCGCTACCGCACCCGCATAGGCTGGCAGACGCTTCCTTTCCTGAAGATGGTGCCGCAGGAGGCCTACATGCGCTTCGCCGAGGAGCAGTTCCTGTATCCAGGATTCAAGGCGCAGGTGCGCACGATGCGCGAATATCCCTTCAACGCCGGCGGCAACCTGCTGGGATACACCTCCGAGGTGAGTCCCGAGTACATAGCCGACCACCCAGATTACAAGGCTGGCGACTACTACGGCCGTACGGGGCTGGAAGCGGCGCGCGAGGAAGACCTGAGGGGAAAGAAGGGCTGGCACATCTACCAGCGCGACTCGCGCGGACGCCAGAAGGACCCGTACCACGGAGGCGACTTCGACGTTGAGGCCGAGCCGGGCAAGGACATAGTCACCACCATCGACGCCCGCCTGCAGCAGTACGGCCAGCAGCTCATGGCCGGCAAGAAGGGGAGCGTGGTGGCCATCGAACCCTCGACCGGGGAGATACTGGCCATGATTTCGAGCCCTGGAATAGACGTCGAGGTGCTGTCGGAATTCGGGCGCCACTACGACCGCTTGCGCCAGGACAAGAACAAGCCGCTGTACAACCGAGCCGTGTCGGCGTCGTACCCTCCGGGTTCCATTTTCAAGCTGGTAAACGGCCTTGTGGGCCTCGAGGACGGGGTCCTGCAGCCGTGGATGCAGTATCCCTGCTACAACGGATTCGTCTATACCAGCAGCGGCCGCAAGCTCGGATGCCACTCCCACCGCACGCCGCTCAATCTGGAGGAAGCGGTGATGATGTCGTGCAACGGTTACTTCTGTTACGTGTTCAAGAGCATACTCGAGAACCCCGAGTACGGCAACACCGAGGCGGCATACAAGCACTGGCGCGAGATGGTCATGAGCTTCGGTTTCGGCCGCAAGCTGGAGAGCGACTTCCCGTCGGAGCTGAGCGGCAACATCCCCTCCGCCGACTACTACAACAGGATTTACCGCAAGGGCCACTGGCGCTTCCCGACCATAGTCTCGCTGTCCATAGGGCAGGGAGAAATCCTTACCACGCCACTGCAGATAGCCAACCTGGCCGCAATTATGGCGAACCGGGGCTACTACTACATCCCCCATGTGGTCAAGGCTTCCGAAGGGGTTGAAATCGATCCCAAATACTACAAACGCCAGTACACCCTTGTGGATACGCTGCAATTCCCCAAGGTCATCAAGGGCATGTGGCGGGCCGTCAATTCATTCAACGATGGAGCCACCGCCAATGCGGCGTACGTGCCGGGTCTGAACGTTTGCGGAAAGACGGGTACGGCCCAGAACCCTCACGGAAAAGACAACTCCGTGTTCATCTGCTTCGCCCCCATGGACAATCCGAAGATAGCCGTGGCGGCTTATGTCGAGAACGCCGGCTTCGGCGGCAGCTGGGCCTGCCCCATCGCGTCCCTGCTGCTCGAGAAGTACCTGCGGGGCGAGATTTCCGAGAACAGGAAGGACCTTGAGCGCAGGGTCGTTAACACCAAACTGATACGCTGATGGAAGAGGGTGTACTTGACAGGGGTTTGCGCAACACCGTGGACTGGCGCCTGATAGTGCTCTATCTGGTGATAACGCTCTTCGGGTGGGTCAACATCTACGCCGCAGTGCAGTCGGCCGAGCCTTCTTCCATATTCGATTTGAGCTGCAACTGCGGCAAGCAGGCAATATGGATCCTGGGGGCGCTGGTCATCGCCGCCCTCACCCTGTTCGTGATAAACCCCTACTTCTGGGATACGGTGTGCAAGCCGGCCTACGGCATCATCCTGGTGCTTCTGGTGATGGTCATCTTCATGAGCAACAACGTCAAGGGCTCGCATTCGTGGTTCGAGCTGGGGCCGGTGAAGTTCCAGCCGGCGGAGGTGTCCAAGATAACCACCTCGCTGCTGCTGGCCTGGCTGATGAGCCGCCCGAACTTCAGGATAAGCAACTGGAGGCACGCACTGCTGGCGGCGGCCGTTGTGCTCGTGCCCATGCTGGTTATCATCGCCGAAAGCGAGACCGGGTCCGCCCTTGTGTACGCCGGATTCATATTCGTAATGTACCGCGAGGGCCTTTCCGGCTGGTGGCTGGTGATGCTGGGCGTGGCCATACTGCTGTTCGTGCTCACCATCAGGGTGGGCTGGTGGCTGGCGCTCATACTGCTGGTAATCCTGTGCGTGTCGTATGTGCTGCTGTATGCCGGTAAGAGCATCTCGCTGAGGCACCGCCGCTTCATCATCAGGAACGCAATTCTGGGATTCGCCGCCGGCGTGACGCTGATTCTCGCCGCCGACATCTTCTTCAACCGCGTGCTGAAGGATTATCAGCGCGAGCGCATCGAGGTGCTGCTGGGAATGAAGGAGGACCTCCGCGGCGTGGGCTACAACGTGCACCAGTCGCTTATTGCCATCGGCTCCGGAGGCCTGCTGGGCAAGGGCTACCTGCAGGGCACGCAGACCACCTTCGGGTTCGTGCCGGAGCAGAGCACCGACTTCATTTTCTGCACCGTGGGAGAGGAGTGGGGCTTCGTGGGCAGCCTGCTGCTGATAGTCATGTACGGACTGCTGATTTTCTGGATAATACAGGACTCCGAGCGGGCGCGAAACGCTTCTACGCGCATCTATGGATACTGCGTGGCGTCGTGCTTCTTCATGCACCTTGCGATCAATATCGGAATGACGCTCGGGCTCATGCCGGTCATAGGCATCCCGCTGCCGCTGTTCAGTTACGGCGGCTCGTCGCTGTGGGCTTTCACCCTTTTGCTGTTTATCTTTATCGCCCTGGAAAGGCAGGAGAAGAAATACTTCTAGCGAAGTACGGTCTTCTCTGCCACTGAGCGAAGCACGGCCGCCGTTTCTTCGGGCAGGCCGCAAGACGGCACGTCTCCCTCGAAGGGGCGGCGGGCCATGGTGAGATATGCCACGCAGGCCTTCAGGTAGGCGCCGGCGAGGCCC
>JAEELG010000014.1 GCA_016288775.1 Bacteroidales bacterium
AGGCATTACCTTCGACGTTGTCCAGGAGCACATAAAACTCGAGGAACAGAAATGGATACGCAAGGCGCGCCGCTTCCTGCTCTATGACAATTCACCGTACAGAATCAAATAGCATATGAAAAAGTTTGCCCTTCTGTTTGCCGCATTGGCAGTGGCCCTGGCAGCCTGCCAGGAACCCGAACCGGAACCGACACCGGAACCCGAGCCCACGCCGACTCCCCAGCCGCAACCCGAACCTGAGCCTGAACCGGAACCCCCTGCACCCACAATCTGGCATTTCACCGGAGGCATGGGAACCGATGCCGACCCGTTCCTGATCGAGACGGTCCAGGACCTGGATTCCCTTTCGTTCTATACCAACGGCGACAATGCGGATTTATTCAACAAGGCCGTTTACAAACAGACCGCCGACATCGACATGACCGGCAAGACCTTCAAGCCGATCGCCCAGGCCGGCACGTTTGCCGGAGTGTACGACGCCAACGGCAAGAAGGTGTCCAACCTGAAGATTGCATCCTCGGATAAAAAACCGGCCGGATTCATAGCAAAGGCCAAGAATGCCAAGCTCCTCAACCTTACCCTGGCAAATGCCAATATAGACAGCAAGTATGTCTACTGCGGCGGCTTGATGGGCTATGCCGAATCCTGTACCATAGAGAACTGTACCGTTACCGGACAGGTGCGCCAGTACACAAAGGAGATTACCGTCGGCGAGGCCAACGTGGGCTATTCCGGAGGCCTTGTGGGATGGATGGACGACACTGCGCTGCGCAACTGTACCATGGACGGCGAAGCTACGTTCTACGGAAAATTCAGCGGCGGCTGCGTCGGCTATGCCAAGAATTCCACCATTGAAAACGTCCGTGTCCCCAAAGACCATACTGTAAACGTCTATTACCATTGGGCCGGCGGCGTGATCGGCAAGGCGGAAGGGGAGAAGACCCTCATCAAAGGATGCTCATTCGAAGCCAACCTCACAAACGTCGGATACATACTCGGCGGCATCGTTGGCCAGGTGATGGGCGGCCGCGTCGAGGAATGCGTCTTCGGCAGCTACGGCAAGATGGGCTCCGACAAATACTTCGTCGGCGGCATCGTAGGCGCTGCCGTTCCCACCTCGGAAATTGTTATCGACAAATGCGTTACTTACGGTGTGGTCAGCGGCCAGTATTCCGTCGGCGCAGTCGTGGGGTACACAGGATTCCTCACGAGCTCGCTCAAGGTCGGCACCGCCACCAAGCCTGTAACCATATCCAACTGCGCATCCATCGGCGCGGAGGTCACGGCGACCGGCAACAACGGCGGATCCAACGCCTATTCGCTGGTCACAGGCCTCTGCGGCTGGACCCATGGCAGCAGCAAAACCACCATCATCGGTTGTTATGCTGCTCCTTCTCTCATCCAGACAACTTCCGTAGGCAACCGCGGCGCCCTGGGAGGCATCAGCGGATACCAGAACTGCACCGGCTCCACCGTGTACGAGAACTGCTACTCCACCATCACTCCCGACATTGTTCTCAACAGGGGAGAGAGGGTGACGGAAGTGACCGGAGACTGCTTCTACGGCGCAATCTATGCCCGCTGCACTCAGTATACCACCGTCCGCAACTGCTTCTGGGATGAGGCGATGAAGCAGATCGGCCCCGCGGAAGGGAATACAAGCGAAAGCGGCAACGAAGCACTCAAGACATCCCAGCTTACCGACGGCACCCTGCTTGGCAAACTGCAGGCTACGGCCAACGGTACTACCTGGGTGAAGGGCTCCAACGGGCTCCCGACCATCGAAGGCCTGCCTGCCGACCCGAACGTGAAGCCCAAGGCCGCCAAGCGCCTGAGCGTGATCGGCGACTCCATCTCCACCTTCAAGGGATGGATTCCCGCCGGCTATGCGGCCCACTATCCGGCCACCGACGGCACGCTTACCCTGGTCAACGAGACCTACTGGTATCGTCTGGCGCACGATTACATGAAGTCCTGCGAATTCGACACCAATATCTCGTTCTCCGGCTCCACCGTTACCAACACCACCGACGAGAACTACAAGGCCCGCTACGGTACAGCCAGCAACACATGGTTCAAGAAGGACTTCACCACCCGCTTCGCCGAATGCGGCGGAATGGGACGCCCCGACATTATCCTGATCCACGGCGGAACCAACGACTGGGCCCACAATGCCGACCCGCTTGCACCAGGTGTGGCAATCCGCAACGATGCGTCCAATATCTACGGCGGCGATGCCCCGTCCGCGGCGGTCATGGATGCCATATATGCTACGGCTGAGGCCGCAAAGACCCGCGCCGAGATCAACGCCCTGCCCGACGGCACCTTCTGCGAGGCGTACGTCAAGCTGATGTGCCAGATCCGCGAAAGATATCCCAAGTGCAAGGTTGTGTGCATCATCGGCGACTACCTGAGCCAGAGCATTGAGCAGTCCGTGCTGCAGATCGCCGACCGCTACGGCGCCAAGACGGTGAATCTGTTCCGTGTGAACGGATTCAACGACCTGGGCGGCTACAGCCCTTCAACGCTCTCGAACAAGGGCAAGCAGCCGAACATGCCCAAGCACGACTACAGCGGCGACGTCGGCGGCTGTCACCCCGGCTCGGAGGCAATGAAGTTCATCGCCGAAAAGATCTACACCGAACTCGGCGCCTGGCTGGAAGAATAATCAAGCTCAGCTCTGCAGAAGGGTGTGCACCAAGGGGCCCTTTTCCCCAAGTTTTTCGGGTCCCTTGGTGCACACCCTTCTGCAGAGCAAAAATAGTTGCTATTCTGAAAAATAAAGGCTATATTTGCGGCCGATTTTTTAAAACTAGTTTTATGAAACAAGGAATCCATCCCGAAACCTACCGACTTGTAGCTTTCAAGGATATGTCCAACGAAGACGTGTTCATCACCCGCAGTTGCGCCAACACCAAGGAGACGATAACTATCGAGGGCGTTGAATATCCTCTCGTGAAGCTTGAGATTTCCAACACTTCTCATCCCTTCTACACCGGCAAGATGAAGATCGTCGACACCGCCGGCCGTGTGGACCAGTTCTACCAGCGTTACAAGGCTCGCAAGAAATAATTTCTGCGTACAGATAGGAAAAAAGCCCGGAGTTCAAGGAGCCCCGGGCTTTTCTTATTCTTCCATCACCAGTCGGAAACCGTTGATTACCAGATTGCTTTCAGGTGCGTCGAAACTCCGGTACGTAACGCGGCAGCTGTTGGTGCCGCCGAAGATTCCACCGCCGCGGATTACGGCATAGGAGCCTTTCTCTGCCCCTTTTGGATTGATGGCGTGCTCCGGTGTATAAGGACCGTATATGTCGGAACAGAGTTCCCAGGCATTGCCGCTCATGTCGTATATGCCAAGTTCGTTGGGCAGTTTGCTGCCGACGGGGTGGAGTACGCCTCCGGAGGTGCGGTTGATCCAGGCCACGTCGGCCCAGTCGTCGCTTCCGCTGTACAGGAAGCCCCTGGATTTGCGTCCGCCGCGGGCTGCGTATTCCCATTCCGCTTCGGTGGGCAGGCGGAAACTGCGCCCGGTGAGAATCTTGAGCCGCCGGCAGAATTCGGCGATTTCCGTCCTGGTACGCCGCTGTACCGGCAGCATATCGTCTCCGGGAACCCTTTTCACGCCGGAATCCTTGCCCATAACTGCGTCCCAGAGGGCGTTTGTAACCTCGTAGCGGCCGATGTAGTAGTTGCTAAGGGTGACGCTGTGTGCCGGGAGCTCGTCGGCGTGGGTGAATTCGGCGCGGCCGTCGGCGCCCATGCTGAATTCTCCTCCTTCGACAAGCACCATCGTAAGCTTCTGACCTCCGATTTCTGCCGTCCAGTCAGCTTCCGGAACGGTGTGGGCAGGGGTTTCGCGCTCGACGAGCGGCTTGGCGAAGAAATGGTGGGCGTTGCGGCCGACGTTGTACAGCTGGTTGTTGGGGGTGTCGGGTTTGCCGGCGCCCTTGGTCATCAGGTCTTTGAGAGCATCGAAATGGTCTGGCCAGAGCGCTCTCGGAGTGCATCCGGCGTCGGTACACACCTTGGCGGCGAGTCCCACCACTTCACCCATCATGGCGGTGGTGCGCATCACCCTTACGGAAGCCAGAGCAACGTGTGTGACGCTGATGTCGCGGCCGGCCATGAACAGATTGTCGATGTTGCGGGAATAGAAGCAGCGGTAGGGAATGGGGCTCACGGGCGTCTCTTCCTGGTCGCAGACGCTCTTGAATTCGCGTCCCGGGAAGTATTTGTGATTGTCCGGTTCCGGATAATGGATATCTATCGACCATGATGTGGAACATGTCCCGTCGGGGAACTGGATATTCTTCAGTATGTCGTTGCCGCTCAGTACGTAATCGCCAAGGAGTCGGCGGCTCTCGCGCTTGCCGCTGTTGAACGACACCCAGTCGAGGGAACGGCACTCGAAATCCTTGCGGCACGACGCCTTGTTCTTCAGGTAGGACCAGTTTGCGTAGATTGCAAGCATACCGTAGTCGCGAATCTGTTCTGCCTCGTTTATCTGGTCGCGGAACATTCCGGTTTCCCATGTCCACGAGCCTTTGGTCATGCGCTGGTAGCTGTCTTCGTCGAGTTTGATTCCGTATTCGAATTCGGGAAAGGTGCTGGGCGAGTCGTCTTTCTTCGAGCTCCACTGGATGGAGGCTCCCAGAACCATGTTGTCGGGTGTTTCCGGAGCGGAGGGCTCTCCGTATTCGCTCCGCGACTCGCGCCCGACGCGGAAATCGGCTCCGGCCAGGGCGCCCACGGTGCCGTCGCCGGTGCAGTCGGCGAACAGCGGTGCACGGAAGCGCAGCCTGCGGCCGCTGACCACGTCGCGTCCTATCACAGCATCGATGCGGCTGCCGGTTTTTTCGACCTCCAGCACCTTGGTAAGCAGGAACAGGCTGATGTTGTGCTCCGCGGTCACGGTGGCCATTTTGGCATCGTCCATATAGTACTCCGCCGGCATTGCATTGCCGTTGACGGTCGGTGCGAATTCCTTGATCAGGTTGCCCAGGTTTGGATATGGCTGGCAGTCCATAGACCCGCCCATGTGTACCCGGATTTCCGATGAATTGTTGCCGCCAAGCACGGCCCTGTCCTGAATCAGTGCAACTTTGAGGCCCTCCCGGGCCGCGGCTACGGCAGCGCAGATACCGGAATAACCGCCTCCGACGACTACCAGGTCGTAATCGCCGGCAGGCTCTGCTTCTGAAGGACCGGCAGGGAAGGGACGTGCTGCCTTCAGCTGCTCTCCCTTGAGACGTTTTGTGGTGAAAAGGATGGCGTCGCACCTGCCTTCGAATCCCGTAAGGTCGTGGAGCGCGAGCTTCGTTTCGCCCTTGTGCAGGCGGATGCGGCCCACTTCCTGCCACTCCCATCCGCTTCCTGTGTGTCCGGCGACTCCCAGAGGCTTTCCGTCAACGGTCACCTCGAACTTGCCGGGGCCCTCGCCTTCACAGAACGGGGCCGTCCAGTTGCAGGTGCGGGCATATACGTAATAGCGCCCGCCTTTCTTTATGGATACCGTAGTGGCAGCGTCGGCCACGGGAACTCCCGCGCCGTGCGCGAGCAGGTACGCCGAGCCCATCAGCTCCATGAACTGCTGGTCAAGCGACCATCCGCCGTAGTCGGCGAACTGTTCGGCTTCCACAAGCGTCTGGCATCTGGCCTCTGTGGTGAAAAAAAGGGTAAAAGCGAAAAGGACTGATAATAAACGTCTCATAGCGAGCATAAAGATATGAAAAAATGCTTATATTTGAAGTCGAGATGTACCTGTTGCCAGATAAATTGGAGTATCGCACGCCTTTCTGCGAAGTGCTGCCCGCACTTTGCGAGAGCATGCTTGCCTCCAGTTTCAACGATGACAACAATACCGAGTACTTTGACGATTATGACGGCGGCTGGCTTTAGACGTATACTCTTTGCCGCTGTCGCGGCATTGGCGCTGGC
>JAEELG010000103.1 GCA_016288775.1 Bacteroidales bacterium
CCCTCGCCGCCGTGAGCACCTCAATCAGCTTCTCATTATCCCACGGCTTCACGATGAAATCAAACGCCCCACGCTTCATCCCTTCCACAGCCAGAGCAATATCGGCATAGGCAGTGAAGAGCACCACTTCTACCTCCGGCACCATCTTCTTGATCTCTCCCGCCCAGTACAGGCCTTCGTTGCCGGTATTGATAGAAGTGTTGAAGTTCATATCCAGCAAGACCACATCCGGCCGGAACTGCTCCAGTGAGGACACCAATGTCGACGGCGACGGAATCGTCTTCACCTCCGCAAAGTGCATCGGCAACAGGATTTCCAGCGCCCGGCGAATCCCCAGGTTGTCGTCAACTATCAGAATCTTTCCTTTCTTAGATGCCATAATCCAAATCCAAATGTAGTCAATTATTCCCGCACACGCAAATACAACCCCCGTGCCGTTAAATGTATCTCTCTTAAAATCAGAGCCTTCCGTCAAAATATAAAAAGCGGGATTGTAAAGGAATCATACACTCTTGTAAAGATACTTTACAATTATCCGCTGCAAGGTGAAACTTGCGGCGGATTTTTCCGTATATAAGGTACACAAAGGATTTCTATGAGACAATTAAAGATTACCAAATCCATTACCAACCGCGAGAGCGCCTCGCTCGACAAGTATCTCCAGGAGATCGGCCGCGAGGAACTCGTGAGCCCCGAAGAGGAAGTGGAGCTTGCCCAGCGCATACGCAAAGGCGACCAGGAGGCACTCGAAAAGCTCACCCGCGCCAACCTGCGCTTCGTGGTTTCGGTGGCAAAACAGTACCAGAACCAGGGCCTGAGCCTTCCCGACCTTATCAACGAAGGCAACCTCGGCCTCATCAAGGCAGCCGAGAAATTCGACGAAACCCGCGGATTCAAATTCATCTCCTACGCAGTCTGGTGGATACGCCAGAGCATACTCCAGGCACTTGCCGAGCAGAGCCGTATCGTGCGCCTGCCCCTCAACCAGGTGGGCTCCCTGAACAAGATCAACAAGGCCCTCGGCAAATTCGAGCAGGAATTCGAGCGCCAGCCGTCGGCGGAGGAACTCTCCGAGATGATCGACGTGCCCAAGGACAAGATCGCCGACACCCTCCGCGTCTCCGGCCGCCACGTCAGCGTGGACGACCCCTTCGTGGAAGGCGAGGACAACTCGCTGCTTGACGTGCTCCCCAACGACGACTCCCCGAGCGCCGACAAGGGCCTCACCAACGAGAGCCTCAGCACCGAAATAGAGCGTGCCCTCCAGATCCTCACGCCCCGCGAGCGCGAGATTATCAAGAGCTTCTTCGGCATCGGCTGCCAGGAAATGACCCTGGAAGAGATCGGCGAGCGCCTCGACCTCACCCGCGAGCGTGTGCGCCAGATAAAGGAGAAGGCCATCCGCAAGCTCAAGAAGCCTTCGGCAAGCAAACTTCTCAAATCCTACCTCGGCTGATGACAACTGAACAATTCATAGCGGGGAAGGCCGTAGAAGCCGTAAAGGCTCTTTACGGGGCCGAAGTCCCCGAGAGTCTCATGCAGGTCGGCGTGACCCGCAAGGACTTTGAAGGCGACTACACCCTGGTGGTGTTCCCGCTCCTCCGCACTTCCCGCCAGGCTCCGGCCGCGACGGCGCAGGCGATAGGGGAGTGGCTCACCGCCAACTGCCCGGAAATCAGCGGTTTCAATGCCGTCCAGGGCTTCCTTAACCTCAGCCTGAGCAACATCTACTGGCGCGAGGCGCTTGAGAGCGTGATCGCCGACGCGGACTTCGGACGCCTGCCGCAGACGGGCCGCCGCGTGATGGTGGAGTTCTCGTCGCCCAACACCAACAAGCCCCTGCACCTCGGACACATACGCAACAACCTTCTGGGCGCCTCCGTTTCGGAGCTCCTGAAGGCTGCCGGCGACGAGGTCATAAAGGCCACTCTCGTGAACGACCGCGGCGTGCACATCTGCAAGTCCATGTACGCCTGGGAGAAACTCTTCGACGGAGCCACCCCCGAGAGCACCGGCATCAAGGGCGACCACCTGGTGGGCGACTGCTACGTGGCCTACGCCAAGCTCGAAAAGGAGCATCCGGAGGTCATCGACGACGTCCACAAGATGCTGGTACAGTGGGAGGAAGGTGACCCTGCGGTGCGCAAGCTCTGGGAGACCATGAACGGCTGGGTGTTCGACGGCTTCGAGCAGACCTACAAGGCCCTCGGAATCACCTTCGACCGCACCTACTACGAACACGACACCTACCTGCTCGGCAAGGAGCTCGTGCAGAAGGGGCTCGACATGGGCGTGCTGGTGCGCGACCCCGACGGCTCCGTATGGTGCGACCTCACCGCCGACGGACTCGACCGCAAGCTGCTGCTCCGCTCCGACGGCACCTCCGTGTACATGACGCAGGACCTCGGCACCGCCGAGCGCCGCTTCGCCGAGTACAAGCTCGATTCCCACGTGTACGTGGTGGGCGACGAGCAGAACTACCACTTCCAGGTGCTCAAGCTCGTGCTCAAGAAGCTCGGATTCGACTGGGCCGACCAGATCTTCCACCTCAGCTACGGCATGGTGGAGCTCCCCGAAGGCAAGATGAAGAGCCGCGAGGGCACGGTGGTCGACGCCGACGACCTCATCGAAAAGATGTACCAGGAGGCGAAGGCCACCAGCGAGGAGTCCGGAAAGCTCGAAGGCATACCCGCCGACGAGCGCGAGCGGCTCTACCGCATGATAGGCCTGGGCGCCCTCAAGTACTTCATACTCAAGGTCGATCCCAAGAAGAAGATGCTCTTCAACCCCAAGGAATCCATCGACTTCAACGGCAACACCGGACCCTTCATACAGTACACCCACGCCCGTATCTGCAGCATACTCCGCAAGGCTGCGGAGGCCGGCGTGCAGGCCCGCGTGGCCCCGGAGGCCGTGCTGAGCCCCAAGGAAATCCGCCTGGTCAAGATCATCGGCGGCTATCCGCAGAAGGTGGCCGAGGCCGCCGCGGCATACTCGCCCGCACTCATCGCCAACTTCGCCTACGACCTTGCCAAGGAATTCAACCAGTACTACCATGAGACTCCCGTGCTCAAGGAACCCGATCCCGTGCTGCTCGGCATGCGCCTGGCGCTGATCGACACCCTTGCCGCAACCCTGCGCAAGGCTACAGGCATCCTTGGCATGGAACTTCCCGAACGGATGTGACAAGCGAAGGGGCATATATGTTCCCGACCTCCCTCAAGGAGGTCCAGGCACTCGGGTGGGACTACATAGACGTCATCTTCTTTACCGGCGACGCCTTTGTGGACCATCCGAGTTTCGGTACCGCCTGCATATCCCGCTGGCTCCAGAAGGCCGGCTACCGCGTAGCCGTCGTTCCCCAGCCCAACTGGCGCGACGACCTGCGCGACTTCCGCAAGCTTGGAGCACCGCGCCTATACTTCGCCGTCAATGCCGGAGCCATGGACTCCATGGTCAACCACTACACCGCAGCCAAGCGCCTCCGCCACGACGACGCCTACACCCCCGAGGGCCGCGCCGGACAGCGCCCCGACCGCGCCGTTACAGTCTATTCAAAGATACTCAAGCAGCTCTGGCCCGACGTGCCCGTCGTCATCGGCGGCGTCGAGGCCTCCCTCCGCCGTCTCACACACTACGACTACTGGGACGACCGCCTCATGCCCTCCATCCTCGTCGACTCCGGCGCCGACTGGCTCTGCTACGGCATGGGCGAAAAGCCCATGCTCCAGCTCACCAAAGCCATCGAGAAAGGCTGGTCCCGCCGGCAAATCGAGAAATTGCCCCAATTAGCCTTTTTCCGTAGTGGCAGGAACGTTGGAGCGGAGACTGGCAGGGGCTCTCAGAACCGTGGCCGCCCATGGCCGCGTGAATGGGAGGGGCCCGCTGACGGAGTCAGTGGGAGGGATGAGCAAAGCGAAGTTCTGAGAGCCCCTGCCAGCGTAGCGGATCCGTTCCTGCTTCATTCTTACGAAGAATGCTGTAAAGACAAACGGGCGTTCACGGAGAACTTCCATCATATTGAGATCTACGCCAACATGCTGCATCCGCCGGTGCTGGTGGAGCCGGTTGGCGGGGGATACGTACAGGTCAACCCGACATGCGAGCCGTCCACGACGGAAGAGATGGACTCCTTCTGGGACCTCCCGTTCACCAAACTCCCGCACCCCCGCTACAAGGGCAAACGCATCCCGGCGTACGACATGATCAAAGACAGCATCATCACGCACCGGGGCTGCTTCGGAGGCTGCAACTTCTGCACGATAGCCGCCCACCAGGGCAAATTCATCCAAAGCCGCAGCGAGGAAAGTATACTCAAGGAAGTCCGCAAACTCGCTGCTATGCCCGAATTCCACGGCAACATCTCCGACGTCGGCGCCCCCACCGCCAACATGTACGGCATGACCGGCATGGACCCGAAACGCTGTGAACTCTGCCGCCGCAAATCCTGCCTCTACCCGGCACCCTGCGTCAACCTCGACCGCTCCCACGAGCGCCTCCTGCGCCTCTACGAACGCATCGACTCCGTCAAGGGCGTACGCCATTCGTACATCGGCAGCGGCATACGCTACGACCTCTTCCTGGATGAGAAAGGCTTCGTCGACAAGACCTCCTGCCCCTACCTCGAGACCGTGATGCTCAAGCACACCTCGGGACGCATGAAAGTTGCCCCCGAACACACCTCCGACAAGGTTCTGGGGTACATGGCCAAGCCCTCCTTCCGCCTCTTCGAGCGCCTTCGCAAGGAGTTCGACAGCATCAACCGCCGCAACGGAACCCATGTGGAACTTGTGCCGTATTTCATCTCGTCGCATCCCGGATGCACGATGAAGGACATGCAGGACCTGGCGCATCACCCGGCGCTGAAAGGCATATGGATGGACCAGGTGCAGGACTTCATGCCCACACCCATGACCACCAGTTCAGTCATGTTCTACAGCGGAATAGACCCCAGAACGATGAAGCCCGTTTTCGTCGAGCGTGACCCCGAACGGAAACGAGCCCAGAAATCCCAGTTCTTCAAGAAACGCTAGAACGCCGCGGTGTCGGGATGCGAACCGAAACGGGCTTCGGGAAGACCGGCTATAGCGTCCATATCCTCCTGATCCAGAACGAAATCCGAGATCATGAAGTTCTCGCGTATCCTGTCGGCGTGCACGGATTTGACAAGCGGCAGCACTCCGCGCTGGATTACCCAGCGGAGGATCACCTGCGAAGGCGACTTTCCGAGCCTCGACGCGACGCTGCAGATAAGCGGATCGCTCAACAGGTTGCCGCGTCCGAGCGGGCTCCATGCCTCCACCAGAATACCGTTTGCGTTGCATGCCGCCAGCGTTTCTTCCTGAAGCAGCCCCGGATGGAATTCGATCTGGTCCACCGCCGGAACGATGTTGGCGTTTGCCAGCACCGCCGCCATGTGGTTCGGATAAAAGTTGCTCAGGCCGATTGAACGCACCACCTTCTCGTCCACCAGTCTTTCCATAGCGCGCCATGTGTCGGTGTTGATGCCGTCGGCCCTGTCGCCGAACTGCATGGTGTTGGCTGGCCAGTGGATCAGGTAAAGGTCCAGATAGTCCATGCCGAGGTCTGTCAGCGTCTTCTCGCAGGCTTTCAGCGTTGAGTCGTAGCCGCGCTCGGTGTTCCAGAGTTTGCTGGTCACGAAAAGGTCGCCGCGGGCCTTGCCGCTCTGCCGTATGCCTTCTCCTACGGAGCGCTCGTTGCCGTACACGGCGGCGGTGTCGATATGGGTATAGCCCACCGCGATCGCTTCGCGGACAGCGTTCACGCAGATTTCGCCGTCAGGGGTCTTGAATGTCCCGAATCCGGGAACGGGAATGGTATAACCGTCGTTGAGTTTCATAACGGTCGCTAATATACGCTTTTTTCTTCAAAATTTTGAACTGAAAATGGATGCTTAACTACAGACTTTTCTTATCTTTGAAACAGACTCGGTCGGTACATTTTTTAGATACTGCCATATGAAAAAATACATAGTCCTGTTATCCTTCCTTCTGGTCCTGGCCGGTTGCAAGACCAACTCTGCCTACGTAGACTGGCTCTATGAATCCATGCCGCTTCCGGACAGCCTGATGTACCCGCGCAGCTTCTGGGAGGCCAACGTGGCCAAGACGCTGGAGGTGCGCAAAAACATGCGCTGGCGTGTGCCGGAGCGGGAATTCCGCCACTTCGTGCTGCCCCTGCGCGTGAACAACGAGACTCTGGACGATTTCCGTACGACCTACGCCGACACACTCTGCGCCCGAGTCAAGGGTATGAGGCTGAGCGAGGCCGCGCTGGAAATCAACCACTGGTGCCACGAGCAGGCCAGCTACGAGCCTTCGGACGGGCGCACCAGCGCACCGATGGCCACCGTCCGCAGGGGAGTGGGGCGCTGCGGCGAGGAGTCGGTGCTGGCCGTGGCGGCGCTGCGTGCTGCAGGCATTCCTGCCCGCCAGATCTACACTCCGCGCTGGGCCCACACCGACGACAACCACGCCTGGGTGGAGGTGTTCACCGAGGACGGAAAATGGCATTTCATGGGCGCATGCGAGCCCGCTCCTACGCTCGACAACGCCTGGTTCAACGGCCCCGTGTCGCGCGCCATGCTGCTGCACACGAAGGTCTATGGCAACTATGACGGCCCGGAGGATGTAATACGGCGAACTCCCTGTTACACGGAGATTAACGTTATCCGTAACTATGTTCCGGCGAGGCGTCTGAATGTGACCGTCATGGACGACGGTGCTCCCGTTGAAGGCGCCGCCGTCGAGTTCAAGATATACAACTACGCAGAGTTCTACACGGTGGCCACCTATCAGACCGGCGCCGACGGCACTGCTGCTCTTGACACCGGACTCGGCGACCTGCTGGTATGGGCCCGCAAAGGTGACCGTTTCGGCTTCGCCAGGGCTGATTCGGAGGCTGTGACTGTCTCGCTGGACCATACGCTGGGCGAGCGTTTCAGCGCCGACATCGATATCGTGCCGCCGCCGGAGAATCCCATTCCCACCGGAGCCACTCCGGAGCAGGAGGAGGCGAACAAAATTCGTCTTGCCGCCGAAGATGCCGTGCGCGCATCGCATCCGCATGGCAATCCGGACGCCGACGCGTTCTGCGAGAAGTACGGCGAGCGGGGGCGCAGGCTGCTTGATATGCTCAGCGCCAAGGACCGCGGCGACGTGACCCTCGACGTGTTGGAAGACGCCCTGCTGGTTCAGAGCGATGATCGTGACGTGCTCTCGCCCCGCGTGGGGCTGGAGTCGCTCAGGCCATTCCGCCGGGAAGTGCTGGCATCAGGCATCGCGGATCGCCTGCATTCGCCGGAGGAAGTTGCGAAGTGGGTGCGCGACAGCATACGGCTTGTCGAGGGCCGCAATCCGCAGGGCCTCCGCACGGCTCCGGTAGCCGTCTGGCGCTCCCGCCTCGCCGATCCCCGCGCCCGCGACATCTTCTTCGTAGCCCTCTGCCGTGCCCTCGGATTCCCGTCGCGTATCGATCCGGTGAACGGAAAGGTACAGCCGTCCTTAGTCGAGGCTCCCGCCGGGGCCGGCGTTCAGGCGCAACTGGAGCTGGCTACGCCTCTGTCGTCCAAGCCTGAGTACTACCGGCAATACAGCATCTCCCGGCTGACCCCTGAGGGTACGCAGCTGATGGAATACGAAGAGGACGGCCCGTTCCGGCTGAGCTATGCCCTTGATAGCGGATACTACCTGCTGACCTCCGGAACACGTCTTCAGGACGGTTCCGTACTTGCCCACATGGAGTTTTTCGAACTTGCCGGAGGCGGCAGGACCTTTGTGCCGCTGGTTCTCCGTAAGCAGGAGGGCAAGTTGTCGGTAATCGGCAACTTCGATGCAGAAAGCCTGCTGGGAGCGACAGGGCGTGGCATTTTCCTTCTTGCGATTATGGGAGACCGGAATGACGAACCCACGAATCATGCCTTGCGTGAGCTGGACGCCGCCGCCGAAATCCTCAATGCATGGGGCCGCCCCGTAGTGGTCGTCGGGCCCGCGTGCCCGGAAATACCGGCCAATACGGTCAGGATACCGGATGTTGACGACAGCCTGCTCAATGCCATGGAACAGACCGGAGCGCCCGGCCGCACCCTGCCAGTCATAGCCCTCTGCGACAGCTTCGGCCGCATCTTCTATATTTCCAAAGGTTACAACACCTCACTGGCGGGCGACCTTGCCTCGATCCTTTGACGGATTATTATTATATTTGCCTTATGAAAAAGAATCTCCTAATAGCGTTACTGCTGGCCGTGTGTGTGCAGACGGCCTGGTCCCAGGACAATTACCGTTTCACTGACGCAGCGGTCTTCCCCGTTTACGGCAAGGCCCACAGCGAAGAAGGGCCCCGATACCGCCGCCTTCCCGAAAGGATGAACGGCGTAATCCGCGACAGGCTGTGGAGCCTGGGCACCAATTCCTCCGGCCTGTACATCCGCTTCCGCAGCAACGCACCTGAGATATATGCAAAATGGACCAATACCGGCAACCACATGCCCCATATGACCGACTGCGGCGTGGGCGGGCTGGACCTCTACGCCTGGATCAACGGCAAGTGGCGTTTCGTGGGCTCAGGATTCGAATGGGGAGCCATCAAGGCCGACCACAAGCGCAAGCTGGTGGCCAACATGGAGCCCGTGGAACGCGAATACATGCTTTACCTTGCCCTTTACGACGAGGTCAAGTCCGTTGAACTGGGAGTCCCCGAAGGCTACACGCTCGAGCAACCGAAGCTTGACAGTCCCCGCAGTGACTCTCCCATAGTCATGTACGGAACTTCCATTCTGCAAGGAGGCTGCGCTTCCCGCCCCGGAATGGCGTTCACCAACATCCTTGGCCGCCGCCTGGACCGCACCGTCATCAACCTGGGTTTCAGCGGCAACGCCTTCCTGGACCTGGAGATCGCGGAACTGATGGCCGGCGTGAGCAACCCCGCCGTCTTCGTCCTGGACAACGTGCCCAACTCCAAGCCCGAAAGGATCTATGCCAACGGTGAGAAGTTCTACCGCATCCTCCGCGATGCCCATCCGGACGTTCCCATCGTCTTCGTCGAGGACCCCCTCTTCCCCCACGGCATAGTGGACAAGTCCATCGCCGAGGAGGTCCGTGGCAAGAACGAGGCTCAGGCCGCACTGTTCCAGCGCTTGAAAAATGCCGGCGAGAAGAATATCTACTACCTCTCTTCACAAGGCATGACCCAGCCGGAAGACTATGTTGACGGCGTCCACTTCACCGACAGCGGCATGGTGCACTACGCCGACCTCATCGAACCCCTGCTGGACGCCATTTTATAGCTTCCATGAAACGAGCAGCGCTTGTATTCTTATTGATCCTTGTCTCGGCGGGCCCATGCTTCGCGCAGGGCTATGAAGAGGCAATAAGGCAGGATCCGCACAGGACGGACGGGGCGTACTATGTTTACGACAACGGTTCGCTGCCGGCCCTGACGCCGGTACCAAAGGGATATAAGCCGTTTTATATCAGCCACTTTGCCAGGCACGGAGCTCGTTGCTGCACCAGCGAGTACGACTCAGTGCATGTATGGTTTTCCAAGGCCGTCGGAGCCGGAGTGCTTACCGAAGCCGGCAAGGACTTCCATTCCCGCTACGAGCGGTTCTTCCAAAAGGTGCGGTATCGTGAGGGCAACCTGACGGAAGTGGGGAAGGAGCAGCACCGCTCCATCGCGGCGAATATGTACAGGCGTTTCCCGCAGGTGTTCAAGGGCAGCACTCACGTCGAGGCGGTGTCCACCGAATCTGCGAGGGTGATCATGAGCATGTGGTCGTTCCTCTCCGGCCTTCAGGCGCTGGACAGGAGCCTCGACATCGCCGCCGACGCCTCCGGGCAGTACGCTCCCTGGCTGCAGCCCGCCCTTCCCTCCAACCCCTATTACCGTGGCGGCATACGCATAGGCAGCAAAGGGGAAGAACTGTTGTCCGATTATTTCCGGCAGACCGTTCCATGGGAGGCCATCCTGTCCCGGTTCTTCACCAGCCCCGATGCGGTCAGGGACAGCCTTCATTCCAGTCCGGAACGGCTTATCAGGTATCTCCACGCCGTGGTAGCCGGCACCCGCTGCCTCGAAGATGACCGCGGCTGCTTCGACGATGTGTTTACCGGGGAGGAGGCCTTCCTGGTCTGGAAGGCCGCGTCTGCCCGTACGTTCATGCTTACGGCCAACTTCGACGGCTCTGAAAGCCTGTGCCCGTATTACGCAGGCTTCACTCTGGAGCAGATAATCGAATCCGCCGATGCCGACATCGCGTCCGGCGGAACGCAGCTCCGGCTGCGCTTCGGGCACGATTCCGGCATACTGCCGCTGCTGGCGATACTGGACGTCGACGGCTACGGCCGCAGGACTTCGTCGCCGGAGGAGTCGGTGGCCATTTTACCCAACTACGAAGTGCCTATGGGCTGCTCCGTGCAGTTCATTTTCTACCGAAAACCAGGCAAAGACATATTGGTAAAGGTGCTGCTCAACGAGCGGGAGGCCACGCTGCCCCTCGAGCCTGTTCAGGGCCCCTGCTACAAATGGGAAGATTTCAAGGCGCATTACCTACCGATAATAAAAGCCGCCAAAAACAAGATACTGCAATGAAAAAGACCTTCTTCGTTTTCCTTCTGCTGGCTGCCGGAATGGCAACTCTGCATGCACAGGGAGTTGAATACGTGTACACCGAAGCGACGGACCTTACCATCGTTGGCAAACTGATGCCCGGTAAGACGGCCAACCCGTACCACCGTGTGGATACCACCACGTATAAGGGATTCACCAAGCGCGAAAACCAGCTCGTGCGCATGAGCTCCGGCATGGCCTGCGCCTTCAGGACCAATTCCAGAAGCATCAGCGTCATCACCGGGTACGGCGAGATGGACGATCCCGTGAACACCAACATCATATCCGCCCGCGGCTACGACCTGTATCTGCACGAGGGCGGCGATTGGAAGTGGGCCGCCTCCGGGGTGAACGCACGCAACAAGACAGGCGCCCCGCTGACTCTGGTGAGCGAAATGGACGGCAGCCTCCGCGAATTCCTGCTCTATTTCCCCCTGTACAGCGAGGAATACTCCATCCGGATAGGCGTGGAGAAGGGCGCTTCCCTCGAAGCGATCGAAAACCCGTTCCGCCACCGCATCGCCATCTGGGGCTCCAGCTACACCCACGGCTCCAGCACCAGCCGCGCGGGCATGACCTACCCGGCTCAGTTCTCGCGTGCCACCGGCCTGCAGATGCTGTCGCTTGGCTGCAGCGGCCGCTGCATGCTGCAGGACTACTTCTGCGACGTGCTGGTCGACGTTGACGCCGACGCCTTCGTGTTCGACTCCTTCTCCAACCCTCTGGCTCCCGTGATACGCGAGCGCCTGGTGCCCTTCATCGACAGGATGATAGCCGCTCACCCCGGCAAGCCGCTCATCTTCCAGCAGACCATCTACCGCGAGAAGCGCCGCGTGAACATGAAGGAAGACGACAAGGAGCAGGCCAAGATGGACATGGCCGCAAGCATCTTCAAGGAACTCAAATCGACCCCCGAGGGCCGCAAGAAATACAAGGACGTATACTTCATCATGCCGCAGGCATGCCCCGCCTCGCACGAGGCCACCGTTGACGGAGTGCACCCCGACAACTACGGCTACACCCTCTGGGCCGAGTCGATACGCAAGCCTGTTCTGAAGATACTCCGCAAGTACGGAATCCGATGAAGACCCTCCTGCGCACGGCTGCGGTACTCGCGTTCCTCCTCACCGGCATTGCCGCCATTGCCGGCGAGCCGTATTTCTGCACCTCCAGCGGCCGCAAGCTGTATTACGAACGCTACAAGGCCGGAACGTCCAAGGTAATACAGACCACGGATGTGAATGTCCTCTCCGTCAGGCCGGAGGGGAAGGACCGGAACGTCTATTACTGGATGTCTGTACGCAAGGCCGACGGCCACGAAATGTACGGCGGCCGGCTGGACCTGATGGCGAAGATAAAGTCAAACGGCGACGTGCTGACCGATTTCGGCGGCACCATCAAGTGCGTGGTCAAGAATCACTTCCCCAACGTAAAGATAAGCTCTTCAGGCGACTGGGCGGTGGTGCCGGCCGAAATGAAGGCCGGAGACACCCTGCCCGACGCACACTGTGTGGTGGATGTGGCCGGCGTCCAGTATACGGTGGATCTCACGGACCGCAAGGTCCTGCGGCGGGAGAAACTCACCACATCTGCGGGAACTTTCGACTGTATCGTCGCCCGCGAGCACCGCTTCGAGAACGGTCCCATGCATCACAACGAAATATGGACCGATACCTGGTACGCTCCTGATATTGGCTACGTGCGCCACGACCATTACAACAAAAAACTCCGACTGGAATCGTCGGAGATTTTGGTGCGCGAAGAGCGCTAGAGTCTTCAGCCTTTCGGCTGGCTACCACTGCTCCCAGTGAATGTTCTCCGGCTTCCATTTGTCCTTGGGGGCCGGATTTTCTGCAGGCACGCCCACGGGGATGATGCACAGGGGCACCACGCCCACGGGAATGCCAAGGGCTTCCGCTATGGGCGCTATGCGCTCCTCTGCGGGATAGCCGGCGGTCCATACTGCACCGAGTCCCAGCGCCGTGGCGGCCAGGAGTATGTTCTCGGCTGCAGCGGAACAGTCTTCATACCAGAAGATGTTGGGCTGCTCGGTTTCGGGTGCATCGGGCTGGCCGAAAGGCCTGCGCATGAAAGTTGTCTGTCCGCAGACTACGATTACGGCTCCGGCGGTGTTGAACATCCCGCTTCTGGGGCCTGTGCCGAACACGTTGCCTATCTTCTCCTTGTCGGTGACTACCACGAACCTCCAGGGCTGGACGTTCATTGCGGTGGGGGCTGCCATGCCGGCCTTGAGGATGGTTTCCAGCTGGTCCTTCGACACGGGGTCGCCGGTGAAGCTGCGGATGCTGGTCCTGGCCATGATGACGTCAAGGGCTGCGGGGGCGTTTTCCTGTTCCTTGCAGGAACTCATGAATACGGACGCCAGCAGGGTGGCGATGATAACGATGTGTTTCATATTGTATTGATTATGACGTTCATACTGCAAATATAACAAAAAGCTGCGTTCCGTCAAGCCTTCCGCTGCTCAGCCAGCTGTGCCTGTATGTCCTTCATTTTGGCGGTGGAGAGAGGATAGAAGCACAGGAATACTATGCCGATGAGTGCACCAAGTGCAGGGATGAAGCTCATCATGGCCTTGATTGCACCGAGAGTCTGGGGCGCCTGGACATCCAGTCCCTTGTCGTAACCGAAGACGCCAAGCAACGCCAGCAGCAGGAAGCCGCCGAGCGCTCCTCCGAACTTCTGCGCCATCGACGACGACGAGAAGATAAGTCCGGTGGACGCACCGCCGTGCCTGAGCTCGGAATAGTCGGCGACGTCGGCGAACATGCTCCAGGTGAGGGGTGCGGACACGCCGAACGAGAGCGACACGATGATCTGGAGGGCGAGCAGCACCCACACTCCGGAAGCCGAATGCACGGGCACGAACCAGATGGCGCAGCTGAACACTGTTACCACCGCCAGAGCTGCTATGAACGAGTTGCGCTTGCCTATCTTCTCCGACAGCGGGACTGCCAACGTGACGCCAATCATCTGCGCGATTTCGCCTATGGTGAGATATACTGCGCAGGTGAGTATGATATTGGTATCCAGAATGTTGGCAAAATAGTACGCCGCCGCTCCGCCGCGTATCGAGTTGCATAGCAGCTGGCCTATCGCGGCGCCCAGCAGCAGCCACCAGGGGCCGTTGGTGGCAAGGGCCTTGAGGTCTTTCCTGATGGACGAAGAGCCTGTCGTCTCTTTCTTCTCGATCTTCACGTGCTCGCGGGTGAGCAGGAAACATCCGACGAAAAGCACGGCGCACATTGCCGCCACGACGGCCACCACCAGGGTCCAGCTCATCGGATCTGCGTCGCCTACGCCTTTGATTATTCTTCCCTCAGCGTTTTCCTTGCCTATGATGCTCTTCTCGAATATCCAGAAGATGCCCATGGCGATGAAGCTGCCTATATAGGCGAAGAACATTCGGAAGCTCGAGAAAACGCTCTTCTCCCTGGAGTCGTCGGTCATCACGCCCAGCATGGCCCCGTAAGGCACGTTTACGGCGGTATATGCCGTCATCATGAGTATGTACATGACATACGCATACACGTGCTTGAATCCGTACGATGCGCCCGGCACGTAGAACGAAAGAATGCCTATGACTGCGAAGGGAATGGCCATCCAGAGCAGGTACGGACGGTATTTGCCCCACTTGGTGTCGGTGCGGTCGGCGATGATTCCCATAACCGGGTCGGACACGGCGTCGTACAGTTTGGTGATAAGCAGCAGCGTTGCCGCATGCACAGGCTTGAGGCCGAACACGTCGGAATAAAAGATGGGGAGGTAATAAGAAAAGATCTTCCAGAACATGGACGACGCAAAGTCACCCAGTCCGTAACCTATTTTCTCTGACAGTTTTGCCATAATCTATCTGAATAATGAAAGGACTTGCAGACACATGCGGGCGTTGTGATAAGGGCATTTCCAGAAGCCGGCCTTGGGGTGTTCCGTGTCGATGCTCCCGTCCGGAAGCACTGCCCACCACCATTCTCCGCCTTCCTTGTCCAACAAGCGCTCGCGTATGTAATTCCAACACGCAATGGCGCGGGCGGCGCCTTCCGGGTCGGAATGGTATTTCCACAGCCACAGGTTGCCCACCACGGTCTCGGCCTGCACCCACCACTGGCGGGAATCGTCGCGGCTGCCGTCGGCGAGGAGCTCGTAGCGCATCGATCCGTCGGGCATCAGGCCCTCGTTGCCTGCGCGTCCCATGGCCAGCGCAAACGGTCGCACGCGGCTCACGGCGTCGATGTCCATTATGGCGAAGGCACACTCGAGGGCCAGCCACGAAGTCTCGATGTCGTGCCCGTAGGATACGCCTCCTGGGAGGACGCTCCAGTCGCGGTTGAAGTATAGCCGCAGATGGCCGTCGGGGCCTATGATGCGCGTGCAGACTATGTCCAGGAGCTGTTCTATCGCCGCTTTCAGACCTTCGTCGGGCCATACCCGGTACAGGTTGGCATAGGCTTCCAACAGGTGGAGATGAGAGTTCATGGTCTTGTCCGCGTTGATGTCGTGTTCGCTCAGCGACATGTCGTCGAGAGGGGAGAAGTCGCGTGCCAGTGCCTCCGTGTAACCTCCGTGCTCCTTGTCGGCAAAGAAGGTCTCCACTACCTTGTACAGGTTGATGGCGTTGCGCAGCACGGAGTCGTCCTTGTTCACCTTGTATAGCTCCGAAAGGCCGTAGATGGCGAAACCCTGTGCGTACAGCTGTTTCTTGGAGTCGAGTTTGCGGCCGTCGGAGGTCAGGCTCCAGTAAACCCCGCCGTAACGGTGGTCGCAGAAATGCTGCAGGAACCAGTCGCAGGCGTGCACCGCCGCAATCAGGTATTTGCGGTTGTGAAGTTCCGCGTATGCGGCGGAGAAGGCCCAGATGATGCGGGCGTTGAGTATCACCCCGCGCGGGGCGTCGTAGCGTATGCTCCCGTCGGCATCGGCCTCGCCGTGGAATCCGCCCCGCGGATCCTTCATGGCGAGCCAGTACGGCAGGATGTTGTCGGTCAGGCAACTCCTGACTCCTTCAAGGAATGCTCCGGTATCCATCAGATGTTCGGGGTTTCCCACACCTTGGTCTTGTTGCAGCGTACGATTGCTCCGAGGCCGCCGCAGCTGATGCGGAAGTCGCCCTCTTCAAGGCGCCACTTGCCGTCGGCGCCAACGAACGCTAGCGCGCTGGCGGGAATCTCAACCTTGACGGTTTTGGTCTCGCCGGGCTGGAGCTCGATTTTCTCGAAGGCGCGCAGACGCCTGACGTCGGGAATCAGCGACGCCACGAGGTCGGAACTGAAGAACAGCACCGCCTCCTTGCCGGCACGGTCGCCGGTGTTGGTTACGTCGACGGAGACTTCAAGGGTGTCGCCGGCACCGAAGCTGTCGGCGGAGACCTTCATGTTCGAATAGGCAAACGTAGTGTAGCTAAGGCCGTATCCGAAAGGCCACTGCACGTCCATGACGGCGTCGTAGTTATAGGAGCCTCCCATGGTCTCGCGGTGCTCGGAAACCTTGTAATCGTATGTGTGAAGGGAGTTTATGTGCTTCGAGTAGGTGAAGGGGAGCTTGCCGGAGAAGTTCTCGTCTCCGGCGAGCAGGGCCGCGAGGGCGTCGCCGCCGTAGTTGGACGGCAGCATCACGTCGATGACCGCCTTGGCGAGTGGCTCGATGTCTCCGATCAGGCGGGGACGGCCTTCGTTGAGCACCAGGATGATGGGCTTTCCTGTAAGGGACAGCTGCCATACCAGGTCTTTCTGGTTTTGGGACAGGTTGAGGTCGTCCATGTTGCCGGGAGTCTCGCAGTAGGAGTTCTCACCCACGCAGCACACGATCACATCGGCATTCCTTGCGGCGTTCTTCGCCTTCTGGACACCGTCGGCGTTGTCTTTCTGCCAGTCACTTTCGTCATATACGACTCCTGGCACCCATGTGACCTTGCCGGGGAAACGGGCCTGGAGTGCCTCCACGATGGTATTGTACTGAGGGGCGAATTCGTCGGCGGAACCCTGCCAGCGGTAGCTCCAGCCGCCGTTGAGGGCGCGCAGGCTGTTGGCGTTGGGGCCGCAGACGAGTATGCGTTCGCTGCCCTTGAGAGGCAGGACGCCCTCGTTCTTCAGCAGTACCTCGCTCTCCACCGCGGCGGCGTATGACTCCTTGCCGAAGCGCTCGCAGGCGAAGTCGGGATAGTCGTCTTCCCAGGTGGGGTTGTCGAAGAGGCCGAGGCGCACCTTCAGGCGCAGGATACGGCGCACGGCGTCGTCGATGCGCGACATGGGAATGAGTCCTTCGTTTACGGCCTCCACAAGAACCTCGCAGCATGTGACGTCGTACGGATCCATTATCATGTCTATACCGGCGTTGATGCCGAGGGCCACGGCTTCTTTCTTGTCGGCGGCCACGTGGTCGCGCACGTAGAGGTTGTCGATGTCGGCCCAGTCGGTCACCAGCATGCCGTCCCAGCCAATCTGCTCCTTGGCCCAATCGGTAAGGATAATCTTGTTGGCATGGGTCGGAATGCCGTTGATGGATGCGGAGTTGACCATCGCGGTGAGGGCGCCTGCACGGAAGCAGGCGAGGAACGGAGCGAAGTACTTTTCGCGCAGGTCGTTCTCGGCGATGTATGCCGGGGTGCGGTCCTTGCCGGAGTGCGGTACTCCGTAGCCCATGTAATGCTTGATGGACACGCCAACGTGCTGGAGGTCAATATGATTGGGATCTTCGCCCTGGAGGGCCAGGGTTTCAGTGCGTGCCATCTCTGCCTGCAGATAGGGGTCTTCGCCCCAGCTCTCCCACTGGCGGGGCCAGCGGGGATCGCGGCCGAGGTCCATGACGGGGGAGAACACCCAGGGCACCTGGGCGGCGCGGGTCTCGTAAGCCATGGCTTCGCCCATCATGCGGGCGTATTCGCGGTTGAATGTGGCGCCCAGGTTGATTTCCTGCGGGTACAGGGAGCCCTCGATAAGGTACGAGGCACCGTGTATCATGTCAAGTCCGTAGATGCAGGGTATGCCTATGGCGTCCATGGATTTTTCCTGTATCTGCCTGACCATTTCGGCCGTCTGTTCGCGGGTGTGAGCGGCGTCGTGCATGACGTTCAGGATGGAGCCCACCTTGTACTCTCCGATTATCTTGTCGAGCTTGGCCGGGTCGATGGCCTCGTGGGTGTCGTCTTCGAGGACGGCGATGGTAAGCTGGACCATCTGTCCGGCCTTCTCCTTCAGGGTCATTCCCTTCAGTACTTGTTCGACCTTCGCTTCCACGGCCTTGTCGGACTGGATTGCGGGATTGGCGGCCCGCTTCTGTGAGCAGGCGCTCACGGCAGTAAACATCATTGCAATAATGGCTATGTAGATTATTCTTTTCATATTGTGGTTATTGTGCTTGTTTGCGGGAACGTTTGTGCCAAAGGGCGTTCATCTCTTCAAGGGTCTTGCCCTTGGTCTCGGGCACGAGCTTCCACACGAACACCGCTGCAACGATGCAGATGATGCCGTAGAGCGCGTACGCGAAGAAGTGGCCGAAGCTATCGCCCATCTCGCCCAGCTGCATGTTGTACATGGGCACGAAGGTGCTGGATACTATGAAGTTGAAAATCCACTGGAACGCCACCGCCCATGCCGTTGCGCGGCTGCGGATGGTGTTGGGGAAGATTTCGGATATGTACACCCAGCAGATGGGACCCCAGCTGAACATGAACGCGGCGCTGTACAACATGATGCTGACCACCGGAATCCATGCCGGCATGGCAATCACGTTGCTGAGGGCAACGCCTATGGCACCGATGGCCATGAGAAACGAACCCTGCATCAGGAGAACCTTGCGGCCAACCCTCTCAACGCTGAAAACCGCCACCAGCGTGAACGTGATGTTGATCACGCCCATGATTACCGTAAACAGCATGTTGTTGCTGACACCCATCGATTCGAAGATACGGGGTGCGAAGTACAGTACTGCATTGATGCCTATTATCTGCTGGAACACGCTCAGCATGCAGCCGATGAAGACCACAAGGAAGCCGTAGGCGAAGAGTTTGCCTATCTTCTCGACTGCGGTATCCTTGATTTCCTGGAGGATTTCGCGTGCGCGCTTCTCTCCGTTGATGCGGGCGAGTATGGTCAGGGCCTTGTCGTCACAGCCGTGCAGCGCCAGGTAGCGCGGCGACTCGGGCACGAGCAGGATGAGCAGCGAGAACAGTCCTGCGGGGACGGCCTCGGACACGAACATGCGGCGCCAGCCGACGGCGTTGGTCCACTCCACGATGTTCGGGTCGCTGCTGTGCGACTGGATGATCAGGAAGTTGACGAAGTACACCACCAGCTGTCCGAAGATGATGGCGAACTGGTTCCACGACACCAGCCTGCCGCGCCTGGATGCCGGAGCCATTTCCGCAATGTACATGGGGCATAGCGCGGACGCCAGTCCCACGCCGATGCCGCCTAGGACGCGGTATAGATTGAACGCCACCAGCAGGCCCCTGGACGGAACTCCCTTGGGGAAGAAGAGGAACTCCGGATAAAAGGAACCGAGGGCGCTCAGAAGGAAGAGTATGCCCGCCAGGAACAGCGAACGCCTGCGCCCCAGGCGCGAGGCCAGAATGCCCGAAACCAGGGCTCCGATGATGCAGCCGATAAGCGCGCTGGAGGTGGTGAAGCCGTGCAGGCCGTCGGTATAGGTGAAGTCGGATGCGCCCTGGAAAAAGGCCTGCAGGCCCCGCTCCGCGCCCGAAATCACGGCAGTGTCGTATCCGAACAGCAGGCCGCCGATCACGGCCACCAGCACTATCCTGATAAGATACGCGTAACTGCCTTGTTGTCTGAGTTCCGCCATGTTACTTGCAATAGAGGGCCACTATGGTTTCGTAGAGTTCCTGCTTGCCGGAAATCTGCTTCGGCTCGCCGTTTGCCTTGGCGTAGGCTACCAGTTCTTCGAGGCTCAGTTTGCCGTCCTCGAACTCCTTGCCCTTGCCGCTGTCGAACGATGCGTAGCGCTCCTTCAGCATTGCGGGGATGGGGCTCTCTTCGATGATTGCGGCGGCGTTTGCCAGCGCGCGTGCCATGGCGTCCATCGCACTGATGTGGGCGATGAAGATATCCTCAGGGTCGGTGGAATTGCGGCGCAGCTTGGCGTCGAAGTTCGATCCGCCGGTTCCCAGTCCGCCGTTGCGGATTATCTGCAGCATGGCCTGGGTGAGCTCGAAGTTGTCGATGGGGAACTGGTCGGTGTCCCATCCGTTCTGCGCGTCGCCGCGGTTGGCGTCGATGCTGCCAAGCAGGCCGTTGTCCACTGCCACCGCCAGTTCGTGCTCGAAGGTGTGGCCCGCCAGGGTGGCGTGGTTCACCTCGATGTTTACCTTGAAATCCTTGTCGAGGCCGTTCCTGCGCAGGAAGGCGATAACGGTCTCGGTATCCTGGTCGTACTGGTGCTTGGTAGGCTCCATGGGTTTGGGCTCGATGAGGAAAGTGCCCTTGAATCCGTGGGCGCGGCCATAGTCGCGGGCTGCAGCCAGCATGCGTCCCAGGTGGTCTTTCTCGCGCTGCATCTGAGTGTTGAGCAGGCTTGCATAGCCCTCGCGTCCGCCCCAGAATACGTAATTCTCGCCGCCCAGCTTGATGGTGGCGTCGATGGCGTTCTTGATCTGCACGGCTGCACGGGCCACCACGTCGAAGTCGGGGTTGGTGGCGGCTCCGTTCATGTAACGCTTGTGGCCGAACACGTTGGCGGTGCCCCAGAGGTTCTTGATACCTGTCTCCTTCATCTTCCCGAGCAGGTAGTCGGTTATGATGCCCATGCGCTCCTCATATTCTTCGATGGTTGCGGCCTCCTCTATGAGGTCTACGTCGTGGAAGCAGAAATACTCGATGCCCAGCTTCTGCATCAGCTCGAAGCCGGCGTCGGCCTTGGCTTTCGCGCGCTCTACCGGGCATTCGGGCTCGTCCCACGCATAGTTGCGGGTCTGGCCTCCGAACTGGTCGCCGGACGCCTGGCCGAGGGTGTGCCACCAGGCCACGGCGAAGCGCAGCCAGTCCTTCATCTTCCTGCCGAGGATGATCCTGTCGGGTTCATAGTAATGGAATGCCAGCGGATTCTTGCTCTCCGGGCCTTCGAAGGGAATCTTTCCGATTGTAGGGAAATACTCTTTGGTCATAGCGTTATGGTTTTAAATATGTTTTCCAGTTTTCGAATGCGGCGCGGTATTCTTCCTGCCGCGACGGCTCTATGACGGCCAGGCGCTCCAGGGTGGAGAACGCCTCCGCGGCGGAGAGGTATACTCCTGCGCCTATTCCGGCGCCGCGTGCGGCTCCCACGGATCCGTCGGTGTCGTACAGTTCGATTGTAGCTCCGGAGGCAGCCGCAAGCGCCTCTCCGAAGATTGGCGACAGGAACATGTTTGCCCTGCCGGCATGGATGCGGTCGACCTTCAGGCCCATCTGCTGCATGATTTCGATGCCGTTGCAGAATGCGAACACGATGCCCTCCTGCGCGGCCCGCAGCAGATGCGCACGGCCATGCCTGTTGAAATCCAGGCCGTGTACGCTGCATCCCTTGTCTTGGTTGCAGAGCATGCGCTCGGACCCGTTGCCGAACGGCAGTATGGCCACGCCTGCGCTGCCCACGGGCGCCTGTGCCGCAAAGGCGTTGATCTCGTCATAGGAGAGTTCTGGCGCCACGTTGCGTCGCATCCAGGCGTTAAGGATGCCGGTGCCGTTGATGCACAGCAGCACCCCGAGCCTGGGTTCTGCTGCCGTATGGTTAACGTGGGCGAACGGATTTACGCGCGACAGCGAATCGTGGTTTACCTTGTCTATGATCCCGTAGACCACTCCGGAAGTGCCGGCGGTGGCGGCTATCTCTCCGGGATTCAGCACGTTGAGGCTGAGGGCGTTGTTGGGCTGGTCGCCGGCGCGGTAGCTTACCGGGGTGCCTTCCTGCAGGCC
>JAEELG010000104.1 GCA_016288775.1 Bacteroidales bacterium
ACGCAGAGTTTGCTGTTCGTCTTCCAGAACACGTTGGCGGACTCGATGTTCGGGAACAGGAGGCAGTCGGCGTCGCCGGCAACCTCGCTCTTGAGCTTCTTGATCTGGACAGACTCGGGATCGATGGCCACGTCGAGAGCCAGAGGGCCATCGCCGATGCAGCCGGGGATCTGCCCGCGGTCGCACATCTTGGCAAGCATGGCGCCCTCAATGCAAGCGGGCATCGAATCCAGCATCTGCTCGGATGCGGCAATGAACGCGATCTTCGGCTTCTCGATACCGAACGACTTGGCAACGCCCAGCAGGAATCCGGAAATCTTCACCTTCTGGCGGAAATCCGGCAGGGGCACTACGGCCATATCGCTGAAGAAAATCAGCTTGGGATAATTGGGATTCTCAATCACGCTCACGTGCGAGAGCAGGCCCTTGGGAGGCAGCAGGCCCGTCTCCTTGTTCAGGACTGCGCGGAGGAACTTGTCGGTGGAGCAGAGGCCCTTCATGAGCACGTCGCCCTCGCCGTCATGAACCATCTGCACAGCCTGGGCCACGGCCTTGATTTCCACGGGATTGTCAACCACCGTGAACTTGCCCATATCCAGCCCGTGCTCGGAGCACACGGCCTCGATCTTGGCCGCGTCGCCAACCAGAGTCACCTTAACGAAACCCATTTCCGCGGCCTTGTAAGCGGCCTCGATGGAATGCTCGTCAACACCCCAGGCCACCACCATGCGCTTGCAGATGCCCTTGGCCTTCAGGGTTTCGAATACGTCGTTGAAATTCTTGATCATAGGAATCTATTCTTCTATCGTTGATACTATTCTCATTGTGTCGCGGGCGATTACCAGCTCCTCGTCGGTAGGGATGAGGGCCACCTTCACGGTGGAATCCGGAGCGGAGATGATGGTCTCGGTTTTGGCGGCCTCGTTGGCGTCGACATCCACCTTTACGCCCATGTAGCCCAGCTGCTCGCACACGCGGCGGCGCAGGCGCGGGTTGTGCTCGCCGATGCCGGCGGTGAAGACGATCAGGTCGACGCCGTTCATCTCGGCGATGTAGGCGCCAACCAGCTTGACTATGTCGAACGTGAGCTTCTTGAGCACTATCTTGGCCTTGCGGTCGCCCTGCTTGGCGAGGGTGTCCATGTCGCGGGCGTCGGAACTCACGCCGCTGATGCCCAGGAAGCCGCTCTTCTTGTTCATGATTTCCGTCATCTGGTCGGGCGTGAGGCCCTCCTTCTTCATGAGGTACGGAACTATGTTGGCGTCGATGATACCGCAGCGGGTGCCCATAATCATGCCCTCGAGCGGGGTGAATCCCATGGAGGTGTCGATGCACTTGCCGTCCTTGATGGCGGTGACGGAACTGCCGTTGCCGATGTGGCAGGTAATGATCTTGGAGTGCTCCAGCTCGAGTCCGGCCAGCTTTGCGCCGCGCTGCGACACATACTGATGGCTGGTGCCGTGGGCTCCGTAGCGGCGCACGTGATACTTCTCGTAATACTCATACGGCAGGGCGTACATATATGCGTACGGCTCCATGGTCTGATGGAAGGCGGTGTCGAAGGTGACCACCTGCGGCACGTCGGGCAGCACTGCGCTGACGGCGTGGATACCCAGCAGATGGGCGGGATTGTGAAGGGGTGCGAAGTCGCAGCAGATTCCGATCTTCTCCAGCACGTCGTCGTCGACGAGGGCGCTGCCGCTGAAGAAATCGGCTCCCTGCACGATGCGGTGGCCCACCGCCTCGATGTCGTCGAACGACTTCATGACGCCGTAAACCGGGTCTACGAGGGCGTCGAGGACAAGCTTCATTCCCAGGGTGTGGTCGGGGATGGGCAGGTCGCGCACAAAGCCTTCCTTGCCTGTGGGTCTGTGGGTTATGGTGCCTTCGGGAAGGCCTATCTTTTCGACCAGGCCCTTGGCAAGAATATCATACACATCATCGCTCTTCATGTCCAGAAGCTGATACTTCACAGAAGAGCTGCCGCAATTGATTACCAGGATTATCATAATAGTGTCAATAAGTGTACAAATTTAACAAAATTATTGACTAAATTGCAGCACTTAAACGAGAAACTATGGAAAACAAAAGCGGAATTGTCTCCATATCTTTTCCCTTCGTTGCAGGAGTGTGCGCGGCGGCGCTGGCAAGGCAGCCGTTCGCCGGCGCGCTGGTGGGCAGCGCGGCCACGGCGGCCCTCATCTGCATGTGCGCCGCATCCCGCAAGCGCTGCACGCCCCAGATAACGCTCCTTTTCTTCTTTCTCGGAGCCTTCTGCTGGTGCTCGCGGGCCCTCTGCCCCGCTCCCCCGCTCAAACCTCCCACACACGCAATCGACGCACTCACTAAGCTGCTGGAGAGCATCCCCTTCCGGGGAGAGCACAGCGGCGCCATAATCGAAGCTCTGCTGACCGGGCGCCGCGGCGGACTCCCCCGCGACACGGTAGCGGCCTTCCGGAAAAGCGGCGCCTCGCACATCCTCGCCCTTTCCGGCCTGCACCTCGGCGTCATCTACGCCTGCATCGGCAGGATACTCAAACCGATGGGCAACTCCCCCGCCGTTCTCCTGCTGCGGAGCGCCGCCACCATAGCGCTTTGCGGCTTCTACACCCTCGCCACCGGCGCCTCCCCCTCCATCGTACGCGCCTTCCTTTTCATCGTGATAAACGAGACCGGGAGAGCGCTGAGCGGACGGGCGCACTCACCCCTGGGCACCTTCTGCACAGCGCTCACGCTGCAACTGGCACTGCGGCCGGAGACCATCGCTTCGGTGGGATTCCAGCTGTCGTACCTGGCAATGCTGGGCATCACCCTGCTGTATCCGCGGCTCGAACGCTGGTACCCC
The DNA here is from genome assembly GCA_016288775.1 of Bacteroidales bacterium. Lineage (GTDB taxonomy): Bacteria > Bacteroidota > Bacteroidia > Bacteroidales > UBA932 > Cryptobacteroides. The sequence continues at coordinate 2,846 of JAEELG010000104.1, forward strand.
GGAACCGGCAGAGCCGACCCGGTGCGATACGTCTGGAAATGCGCGGCGCTGTCGATATCGTGCCAGCTGTTCACCGCCCCAGTGGCCTGGTGGCACTTCCGCAGCCTGCCGCTTTACTTCCTGATAACCAACCTGATAGCCCTTCCGCTGACGGAACTGATAATAATCGGAGCCCTGGCCTCCGCCGTCCTTCAGGCAACGCTCGGATGCCCGCAGGCGCTTGCCGACGCCGTGGGTTCGCTGGTAGAAACTCTGGAATTCTGTCTGGAGACTATCGCCTCTATTTGATGCGCTGCACCTCGTCCACGCTGGGTATGGCGGCGATGCTGTCCATGGTAATGCTCAGTTCGTCCACGGAATGGACCGGGAAGTCGATGATGCACTCCACGATTTCGTCCTCGGTGGTGGTCGTGAGCTTATTCATGGAGAGATGCTGGCGTTCCACGAAGCAGTCGATGATGTCGCGCAGCAAGTGGTAGCGGTCGATCGCCACGATACGGATGGTAACTGGATATGTGCGCCCTTCCTTGGGCTCGAAGTTCACCGAAACTATGCTGCTGCCGTTCTCGGAGGCCATTTTGATGGCGATCGGGCAGTGGCGGCTGTGGACGGTGATCACGCCGTCGGCGTCCTTGAATCCGATGACCTCCTCACCCGGCAGCGGAGTGCACTCTGGGCACAGTTTCACTCCCTCGTCGGCGGAATTGCGAAGCACGTCGTGAAGCCTCCG
>JAEELG010000105.1 GCA_016288775.1 Bacteroidales bacterium
CGGAGAAGGTCGGAGGCCACCTCGTCGCTCATGGTTACGCATCCGTCAACCCCTTTAAGGAACCATTTGGTGAGCGGTTTGTCGAAGAAATGCGCCTCGTGGGGGATGACGTTGTCCATGACGGCAACCACCTTGCAACCTGGGCCCACATGGCGGGCTACGGTGCCCAGCGACGGTGCGAACCACGACATCCAGTAACGGAGAATGAGGACGTCGGCGCCCCATTCCCTGATGGCCCTGGCGGTGCGGTACCAGGAAAAAGGATTGACCGTGCTGAGCAGAGCATGGGACTCTACCTGCACGGCCTCTTTGTCTCCTTCCTGCACATACTGTGTCTTGCCGGGAAACAGGAGGGAAGGGTACTGCAGCGTGAAATTGAACGCCTTAACAGTACAGAAACGGCCCAGTTCTGCTAGCATGCAGGCATTGAACTGGGCTATTCCCCCTCTGAAAGGATAGAAGCAAGACAGTATGGCGACTTTCAACTTTGTCAGTCTTTGTTCGCAGCCTTGCTCTTGACGTATTCTGCGTTCAGGCCTTCGAGAACCTCGTCGGTGATGTCGAGGGCGGGATCGGCGGTGGCGACAGGGGCGGGCAGGATGTCACCCTGGGTGGTGAGTATCATTGCATAGCCCTTCTCGGCGTTGAAGTTGTCGATGAAGGTCTTGATTGCGTCGGCAATCTGGTTCATCATGACCTGCTGCTCTTCGGCAATCTCCTGCTGCTTCTGGGCGGCGTACTGGTTGAAGCTGTTCTGCTGGTCCTGGAGCTTCTTGCTCTGGATCTCGGCGACAGACTGGGTCATGAGGCCCTTGTTGATCTTGTCCTGGAAGGTCTTGATGTCTTTCTCGAGCTTGGTGCCCCTGCGGTTGACCTCCTGGTTGATGCTGTTGAATTTGGTTTCGGCGACGCTGCGCAGGTCGTTGGCCATGTCATACTCGTTCAGGACCCTGTCGAGGTTGAAGTACACGATGGAACCTGCAACGGCGGTGGAGTCGCCGTCCTGATTGGCGGCGGGAGTGCCGTTGTTGTTGCAGCCGGACAGAGTGAGAAGGGCGGTAATGCCTGCGGTGGCGATGAAGCCAAGGATGATCTTTTTCATTTCTTATCGTTTGTTTTCTTGAGTTGCAGAATGCAAATGTAATTATTTTTTCCGAATCTCTTCCAGATATGCCCCGATAGTCTTTTCCAAACCCATGTACAGGGCGTCGCAGATGATTGCGTGCCCAATGGAAACTTCGTCGGTCCAGGGAATCCGCTGCACGAAGTATGCCAGGTTCTCGAGGCTGAGGTCGTGCCCTGCGTTGAGCCCAAGGCTGCACTCACGGGCGGCTTCCGCGGCCTTTACGTAAGGCGCTATCGCATCTTCCGGCCCGAGCTGGAAGTTCTCCGCATAGGCGGCGGTGTAGAGCTCCACACGGTCGGCGCCGCAGGCAGCTGCTCCGCGAACCATTTCCGGGTCCGGGTCGACGAAGACCGAAACCCTGATTCCGAGAGCCTTGAAACGGCTGCAGATGCCGCTGAGGAACTCCCGGTTGCGTATCGTGTCCCAGCCTGCGTTGGAAGTCAGCGCGTCTTCGGCGTCGGGTACCAGCGTAACCTGGTCGGGACGCACGCTCTCCACCAGCGAGCAGAAGCGGGGTATGGGATTGCCTTCGATGTTGAATTCCGTGCTTACCGCGGGCCGTATGGCCAGCACGTCGGAGTATCTGATGTGCCTCTCGTCAGGCCTGGGGTGCACTGTAATGCCCTCGGCGCCGAACCGCTCGCAGTCGAGCGCCGCCTGGAACACGTCAGGCCTGTTGCCTCCGCGGGCGTTGCGGAGAGTGGCGATTTTATTAATGTTAACGCTTAGCCTTGTCATATGACTGCAAAATTACTAATTAATATGAAAAGTGGAAATAAAGTGTTAAATTTGGAGTCTCAAATGAAACTTGCTTATTACATCAAAGACAGCCGGCTGGAGCTCGATCCAAAGGTGCTCGGACTCCTTGCCGAACTCGGCGCCGCAGGCTTCGACGTCGCTCCCGTTACGGACGAAGACGGCATTCCCGCAGGCGCCGAAATGCTCCTCAGCTTCGGCGGAGACGGCACTTTCCTGTCTGCCGCAGCCATTGCCCGCGAGGCCTCCCTGCCTGTTCTGGGCGTCAATTTCGGTCGCCTGGGCTTCCTTTCCGAGAACAAGCCCGGCGAAATCGTGGACGCCCTGCTTCGCAAGGATTATTCTATCCAGAAGCGCGGAATGGTAAGCGTGAGCGGATGGAGCATCGCAGAAGGAACCGGCTACGCCCTGAATGAGATATGCGTCCTGCGCCAGGGAGCCGCGATGCTCGGCATCGACGTGACCATCGACGGCCGCCCGCTGCCGACCTACTGGGCCGACGGCCTGCTTGTGGCCACCAGTTCCGGATCCACCGCCTATTCGCTGAGCGCAGGAGGTCCCATCTGCATGCCCGACGCCAGGGTGCTGATCATCTCTCCGGTGGCGCCGCACAACCTGAACGTGCGCCCGCTGGTGGTTCCCGACAGCGCCGCCGTCACCATATCCTTCCGCTCCCGCGACGACGTCGTCCGTCTCACCGTGGACAACCGCGGATTCAACATCCCCGCCACGTGCAGGCTCTCTGTGGCCGCAGTGCCCGAAACCCTCGACATGGTGGTCCTTGGCGGGTCCAATTTCATCGAGGCGCTTCACGCCAGGCTGCTCTGGGGCGAGGACGTCCGCAACAACAACCAATGACGATATGAACGTACCGGCAATACTCCCCAAACACGTAACATTTATAATGGACGGCAACGGCCGGTGGGCCCGCAGCCGCGGAGAAGAGAGGCTCAAAGGCCATATCGCAGGCGTCGAGAGCGTGCGCGCCATCATGGAGGCCAGCGTCGAATTCGGCATCCCCTACGTATCGTTCTTCGCTTTCTCCGAAGAGAACTGGGGGCGTCCCGAGGCCGAGGTGCTGGGGCTCATGGAACTGATGCTCAAGTCGATGAAGAACGAGCTTCACAACTTCCTGGAGAACGGGATACGCTTCCTGGTGCTGGGCAACCGCGCCAGGCTCACCCCTGAGCTGAATGCAAGCATCGACGACATCGAAGCCAAAACCGCAGGCGGCAAACGCCTGACCATGATACTTTTCCTCAGCTACAGCGGCAAATGGGACATCCAGCAGGCGGCAACCCGCATGGCACAGGCAGGCGCGTCTTCCATCGAGCCGTTCCTGGTGACCTCCGGCATTCCCGACCCAGACCTGATGATCCGCACTTCCGGAGAACGCAGGATAAGCAATTACCTGCTCTGGCAGCTGGCGTACGCAGAATTTGTTTTCACCGATACACTTTGGCCTGATTTTAGAAAGGAAGAGTACCTGAAAGCGCTGGAAGAGTTCGCTTCCCGGGACAGACGTTTCGGAAAAGTCAAATAATTCCGTATATTTGCGCGTTTTATCGGAAAAAATGACAAAAAGATATATAGTTGTCTTTGTTATGTTGCTGGCATCCTGCCTTGGCCTTAGGGCTCAGGAGGGGGGTGTCGAAATCGATTACAACCATCCCAAAAAGTATATTGTGGGTGACGTTGCCGTCGAGGGCAACAGTTATTTCAGCTCCCAGCAGATCATACAGCTGACCGGCATGCAGAAGGGCATGGAGCTTACCGTGCCCGGCGACGACGTGTCCGGAATAGTCAAGCGTCTCTGGCTCCAGCGCTATTTCGAGGACGTTGCGCTGGTGATCGACCACCTGAGCGAAAACGCCGACTCCGCATATTTCAAGATCGTTATCAAGGAGCGTCCCAGGGTTTCCCGCTGGACTTTCTCCGGAGTCAAGCAGGGCGACAAGAAGGAACTGCAGGACCGTCTGAACCTTCGCCGCGGCGGCGAGTTCTCCGAGTACGTCGAGAAGACGGCTTCCGACATCATCAAGCGCTATTATGCTGAAAAGGGCTTCCTGAACGCCACGGTTGCGGCCGAGGTCCAGAAGGACACCATAGTCAAGAACGCCATCCGCGTCAATTTCGCAGTCGACCGCGGCGAGCGGGTGCGCATCAAGGACATCAACTTCATCGGCAACGAGCACGTGAAGGAATTCAAGCTCGCCCGCTCCATGAAGAAGACCAAATCCAACAAGATTTATAACTTCTTCAGCAGCAAGAAGTTCAACGAAAAGGAATACATCAACGACAAGAAGGCGGTGCTCTCCGCTTTCAACGAGGCCGGTTACCGCGACGCCCGCCTTGTCCGCGACTCCATCTATTACGTGGAGCCCGGCAAGCTGGGCATAGACCTGGTGTTCGACGAAGGCGACAAGTACTACTTCCGTGACATCAGCTGGACCGGCAACTCAGTGTATCCCACAGATGCCCTGAACGAGGTGCTGCAGATAAAGAAGGGCGATATCTACGACGTCGTGACAATGGAGAAGCGCCTCAGGGGCGGCGGCAAGCAGTCCGACATGGACGTCTCCAAGCTCTACCGCGACAACGGTTATCTCTTCTTCTCCATCACCCCTGTCGAAACCAACATCCAGAACGACTCCGTGGACGTGGAGCTCCGCATCTCCGAGGGCAAGCAGGCGACGCTCAACAATATTATCATCAACGGCAACGACCTCACCAGCGAGAAGGTGGTGCGCCGTCAGGTGTTCACCCGCCCTGGCTATCTCTTCCGCCAGTCCGACTTCGAGCGTTCCATACGTGAAATCGCCTCCCTGGGCCAGTTCGACCCCGAGGCCATCACTGATCCCAATACCGGATATTCGATCATCCCCAACCAGCTCAACAACACCGTCGACGTCATTTACAACGTCACCGAGAAGCCTTCCAGCCAGCTGGAGCTTTCCGGCGGATGGGGAGCTGGCACCTTCGTGGCAACCGTGGGCGTGAGCTTCAACAACTTCTCCACCCGGAGGATGTTCGACAAGAGCGCCTGGCGTCCGGTGCCTCTCGGCGACGCCCAGAACCTGGCGTTCCGTTTCCAGACCAACGGCCAGTACTACACGGCCCTCACAGCCAACTTCTCCGAGCCCTGGCTGTTCGGAAAGAAGCCTACCTCGCTCAACCTGTCCGCTTACTATACCCGCGCCACCAACTCCAACCTGTGGCTGGGTATCCTGAGCAACGAGCAGCAGATGGAGGTGTTCGGCGCTTCCGCATCCCTGGGTAACCGCCTCAAGTGGCCCGACAACTACTTCGTTCTGTACAACGGACTCAGCTGGCAGACCTACAAGCTGCGCAACTGGGACTACGGCTTCATCTTCAGCAACGGCCTGTCCAACAACCTCAGCTACACGCTGAGCCTGATGCGCAACTCCACCGACCAGCAGATATTCCCCCGTCAGGGTTCCGACATGAGCTTCTCGCTCGCGGTCACCCCTCCGTATTCGCTGTTCCGCAAGTTCGACTACGACGCGGAGGGCAACAGGATTACCCAGCGCGACGGCAAGCCCATTACCTGGAGGGATGTCAATTACGACAACTGGACCGTTCAGGACCGCTACAGGTGGATCGAATACCATAAGTGGAAGTTCTCGGCTGCCACCTACAGCAAGCTGTTCACCAACCTCGACTTCGTGCTCATGACGCGCGTGCAGTTCGGTTATCTGGGTTACTACAACCGCAACTGGGGCTATTCCCCGTTCGAGGGCTTCCTCGTTGGCGGCGACGGCATGTCCGGATACTATACCTACGGTTCCGAGATGGTGGCCCTCCGAGGCTATGAGAACAACTCCCTCACCCCGAGGGTGGCCACTCCGTACAGCTCCAGCGGCGCATACGCCGGAAACGTGTACGACAAATTCACCGTCGAGCTCCGTTACCCCGTGATACTCCAACCCCAGTCCACCATCTTCGTGCTGGCCTTCCTGGAGGGAGGTAACTGCTGGTCCGACATCAAGGATTTCAATCCTTTCCAGATAAAGCGCAGCGCCGGTGTCGGCGTTCGTATCTTCCTGCCTATGATAGGCCTCCTGGGTGTTGACTGGGGCTACGGCTTCGATGATGCCCAGTTAGGAAAGAGCCAGTTCCATTTCGTTATAGGACAACAATTTTAATGAATGACAGATATTATGAAAAAGATTCTTTTGGTAGCCGCATTGGCAATGTTTAGCGCAGCCGCGTTCGGGCAGAAATTCGCCCACGTCAATTTCTCTGAGCTTGTCCAGCTGATGCCCGAGGCCGACCAGGCCCGTGCCACCATGGACGCATCCAGCAAGGAAGCAAGCGAGACTTATCAGGCCATGTACGATGAGTTCACCACCAAATATCAACAGTATCAGCAGAAGGCTGCGTCCTGGACCCAGGCCATCCGCGAGACCAAGGAGAAGGAACTCACCGACATCCAGCAGCGTATCCAGGAGTTCAACCAGACCGTTCAGGCCGAACTCCAGCAGCAACAGCAGCAGCTGATGGCTCCCATTTACCAGAAGGCACAGGAAGCCGTCGAGAAGCTCGCCAAGGAAGGCGGTTACATCTATGTGATCGACCAGACTTCCGCCCTGTACATCGATCCTGCACAGAGCATCGACCTTACTGCTGCAGCACGCAAGGCCCTCAATATCCCCGAAGACCGCACCATGGAGTCCCTGCAGAAGGAGCTTCAGGCTCAGGCAGAACAGCAGGCACAGCAATAAACAACTTTACACACAGCACTCAAGATGCAACACAAAGTCATTGACTTAAAAGATGTTGTGATCAGATTTGCAGGGGACTCGGGAGATGGTATGCAGCTCACCGGGTCCCTCTTTGCAGATATGTCTGCCATATACGGCAACGAACTCTCAACATTCCCCGACTATCCTGCGGAAATCCGTGCCCCGCACGGCACCGTCTCAGGCGTGTCGGGTTTTCAGGTCCATGTAGGAAGCGAGGGCGTTGAGACCCCCGGCGACTTCTGCGACCTGCTGGTGGCGATGAATCCCGCCGCCCTCAAGTCCAACGCCAAATGGTGCAAGCCCACCGCCATGATCCTGGTCGACAGCGACGCCTTCGACCAGAAGGGCATGGCCAAGGCCGGTTTCGTAACCGACGACCCTTTCACCGAACTCAAGGTCGAAGACAGGGCGCTTCTCATCGCCCCCATCACCACCCTGACCCTCGAGTCCCTGAAAGACAGCGGTCTGGACCAGAAGGCGATGCTCAAGTGCAAAAACATGTTCACCCTGGGCGTGGCGTGCTACATCTACAGCCGCCCCCTGGAGTACATCTACATGTATCTGGAGAAGAAATTCGCCAAGAAACACCCCGAGCTCATCGCCCCCAACAAGAAGGCGCTTAACGACGGCTATAACTATGCCGCCAACATCCAGGCTATCCCCAACACCTACACGATAGCTCCGGCCAAGAACAAGAAGCCCGGCACATACCGCAACATCACCGGCAACCAGGCCACCGCATGGGGACTTCTGGCAGCATCCGAGAAGTCCGGCTTGCCGCTTTTCTGCGGTTCATACCCCATTACGCCTGCAACGGCTATCCTTGAAGAACTTGCGATACACAAGAGCCTAGGAGCCAAGACCCTGCAGGCCGAAGACGAAATCGCCGGCATATGCACCGCCATCGGCGCAAGCTACGCCGGCAATCTGGGCGTTACCACCACTTCCGGCCCCGGCCTGTCACTCAAGACGGAGGCCCTCGGCCTGGCGGTGATGGCGGAACTGCCGCTCGTCGTGGTCGACGTGCAGCGCGGCGGCCCTTCCACCGGCCTCCCGACCAAGACCGAGCAGTCCGACCTCAACCAGGCGCTTTACGGACGCAACGGCGAGTGCCCCATGCCCGTTATTGCGGCGCACTCTCCGTCCAACTGTTTCAACGCAGCCTTCATGGCCGCCAAGATCGCCCTGGAGCATATGACTCCCGTCATGCTGCTCTCCGAGGGCTTCCTCGGCAACGGCAGCGAGCCCTGGCTCATCCCGTCCATGTCTGATTATCCCGAAATCAAACCCCCGTTCGTGAAGGGGGCGCTTGCCGAGGGCGAGCGTTTCCATCCTTTCGAGAGAGACCCCGAGACCCTCGTTCCCAAGTGGGCGATTCCCGGTCAGAAGGGCTTCGAACACCGCGTCGGCGGCCTTGAGAAGACTCACGAAGGCGTGCTTTCCACCGATCCCGAGAATCACGAAACGATGGTGCGGGAGCGTGCCGAGAAGGTTGCCCGGATAGCCCGTGACCTTCCTAAACTCGAAGTGCTTCGCGGTCCTGAGAAGGGCAAGCTCCTCGTGGTGGGCTGGGGCGGTACCTACGGCCACCTGCTCAATGCTGTGGAAGAGGTCGGCAACGTCTCTTATGTGCACTTCGACTACATCAACCCGCTTCCGTCCAACACCGCAGAAGTGTTCGCCGGATTCGAGAAGATACTCGTGTGCGAGCTCAACACCGGCCAGTTCGTGGGTTACCTGCGAGCCATGCTGCCGCAGTTCGACTATCTGCAGTACAATAAGATCCAGGGTCAGCCCTTCCTCGTGGGAGAGCTCGTGGACGCAATCAAGAAGGAGATCTGATTATGGCGAATCTTACTTTCAAGGATTTCAAGTCCGACCAGGAGGTCCGCTGGTGCCCCGGCTGCGGCGACCACGCCGTGCTGGCGGCCCTGCAGCGCGCACTCCCCAAGGTGAGCCAGGCTCTCGGATATGAAAAGGAGCGCTATGTGGTGGTGTCCGGTATCGGATGCTCCTCGCGTCTCCCTTATTATATGGACACCTACGGGTTCCATAGCATCCACGGTCGTGCCACGGCGGTTTCCACCGGCATCAAGGTTGCCAATCCAAACCTTACCGTGTGGCAGGCCTGCGGCGACGGCGACGCCCTCGCCATCGGCGGCAACCATTTCATTCACGCCATCAGGCGCAACATCGACATCAACATCATCCTTTTCAACAACCAGATTTACGGTCTGACCAAGGGACAGTATTCTCCGACCTCCAAGTTCGGAGCAATAACAAAGACATCTCCCTACGGAACCGTGGAGCACCCCTTCAATCCGGGGTCCCTGGTGCTGGGCGCAAAGGGCACCTTCTTCGCCCGTTCGCTCGACGTGGAGCTCGCGCTCAACGAGGAGGTGATGACGGCGGCGGCCCTGCACGACGGCTGCTCGGTGATGGAGATGCTCACCAACTGCGTGATCTTCAACGACGGAGCCCACAAGTCCATTTCCGACCCCGAGGTGCGTGCAGACCGCACGATAGTGCTGCGCCAGGGGGAGAAGATGGTCTTCGGCAAGAACTCCGACAAGGGCCTTGTGTTCGACGGCCGCAAGATACGCGCTGTCCATATCGGCGAAGGCGGATATACCCTCGACGACATTCTGGTGCACGACGCCCATGCCGACAACATCGGCCTCCAGATGGCCCTGGCAGACATGAAGGGTCCAGACTATCCGGTGGCTCTCGGCGTCATCAGGGACGTGCGCGACATCACCTACGACGACGGCGTACGCGACCAGGTGAAGGAAGTCATGGCGAAATCGAAGATTCACAGCGTGGACGAGCTGCTCCACAGCGGCTCTACATGGGAAGTCAAATAATTCACTATTTAATAACCACTTTTTAACACTTTTGATGAAAACAACAGAAATCATGGCCAAGCTCCGGGCCAAGTACCCTGGCGAGAACGAGTATCTCCAGGCAGTACAGGAGGTTTTGGAATCCGTAGAGGAAGTTTACAACCAGCATCCCGAGTTCGAGAAGGCGAAGATAGTCGAGCGCATGGTTGAGCCCGACCGCATCTTCTCTTTCCGCGTGACCTGGGTCGACGACAAGGGTGAGGTCCAGACCAACACCGGCTATCGTATCCAGTTCAACAGCGCCATCGGCCCCTACAAGGGAGGTCTCCGTTTCCACAAGGCCGTTACCCCTTCGATGCTCAAGTTCCTCGGCTTCGAGCAAACTTTCAAGAACGCTCTCACCACCCTTCCCATGGGCGGCGCAAAGGGCGGTTCCGACTTCGACCCGGTTGGCAAGAGCAACGACGAGATCATGCGTTTCTGCCAGGCTTTCATGCTTGAGCTCTGGAACTGCATAGGCCCCGACCAGGACATCCCTGCAGGCGACGTGGGCGTCGGCGGCCGCGAAATC
>JAEELG010000015.1 GCA_016288775.1 Bacteroidales bacterium
AGGCCAAGGACATCGTCAGCGAGAAAGCCACCGCTGTCGGCATGCCTTCGGTCACCGAGCGCTGGGCGGGCGGTATGCTTACCAACTTCCCCACCATCCGCAAGGCCATCAAGAAGATGAGCACCATCGACAAGATGAAAGAAGACGGCACCTTCGAGAAGCTCGCAAAGCGTGAGCGCCTCCAGGTCGACCGCCAGAGGGCAAAACTCGAGAAGAACCTCGGCTCCATCCGCGACATGAGCCGCCTCCCTTCCGCGATCTTCGTGATCGACGTGCAGAAAGAGGCCAACGCCGTCAAGGAAGCCAACCGCCTCAACATTCCGGTATTCGCCATGGTTGATACTTGTTGCGATCCTACCACTGTTGATTATGTTATTCCGGCAAATGACGATGCGGCAAAGTCTATCGAGTGCATCATGAACGTCCTCTGCGCAGCCATCGCCGAAGGTCTTGAGGAGCGCAAGCTCGAGAAGGACAAGGAAGCTCCCGCCGAGGAGGCAGCTCCCGCAGCCGAAGCAAAGGGCGCAACCCGCAAGCTCCGCGCACGCAAGGGTGCCAAGCCCGAGGAGGCCCCCGCAGCCGAGAAGGTGGAGGTAGCCGAAGAGCCTAAGGCAGAAGAGCCCAAGGCTGAGGCCGCTCCCAAGGCCCCTAAGGCCCCCAAGGCTCCTAAGGCAGAAGCTCCCGCAGAGCCCGAGGCCCCCAAAGCCGAAGAGCCCAAGGCCGAATAAGTTCCATTAACGTTTTAAAGAGATAAAGCTATGGCAATTACAGCAGCAGACGTAATGAAATTACGCAAGATGACTTCTGCCGGTATGATGGACTGCAAGAAGGCACTCGAAGAGGCTGAAGGCAACTTCGAGAAGGCCATCGGCATCATCCGTGAGAAGGGTAAGATGGTTGCTGCCAAGCGCGCCGACCGTGAGACTTCCGAAGGCGCCGTGAAGGCACGCATCGCCGGCAACAAGGGTATCCTTGTGTGCCTTGGCTGCGAGACCGACTTCGTGTCCCGCAACGCCGACTTCCAGAACCTCGCAGACGCCATCGCCGACGTCGCCATTGCAAACTGCCCTGCAGACCTCGAAGGCCTGAAGGCTTGCAAGATGGCCGACGGCTACACCGTGGCTGAGGCTGTCGAGGCCCAGACCGGCAAGACCGGTGAGAAGCACGTCCTCGTGGGCTACGCCCTCGTGGAGGCTCCTTTCGTGGCCGAGTACATCCACAAGATCAACGGCAAGCTCGGCGCCCTCGTAGGCTTCAACAAGCCCATTTCCGAGGCTCTCGCCAAGGGTGTCGTGATGCAGGTCGCATCCATGAACCCCGTTTCCATCGGCGTGGCCGACTGCCCTCAGAGCGTTCTCGACAACGAGAAGGCCGTCGCAGTGCAGAAGACCAAGGACGAGATGGTGCAGAAGGCTATCGACGCCGCCCTGAAGAAGGCCGGCATCAACCCTGCCCACGTGGACAGCGAGGATCATATCGAGTCCAACACCGCCAAGGGTTGGCTCACCCCCGAGCAGGCTGCCCAGGCCCGCGAGATTATCAAGACCGTCGGTGAGGAGAAGGCCGCAAGCCTGAACCCCGCGATGATCGAGAATATCGCCAACGGCCGCGTGCAGAAGTTCCTCAAGGAGATGACCCTCGAGGAGCAGGAGTACCAGATGAGCGACGACAAGATCTCCGTCAAGGCCGCAATCGCAGCCGAGGACAAAGAGGCCAAAGTCGTTGCCTTCAAGCGCTTCTCCCTGACCGACTAAAAGTCAATCGCAACAACGCAAAAGCGCGGCTCGAAAGAGTCGCGCTTTTTTGCTTAGCGTACAACCTTGCTGCAGACGAGGCCGAGGCCGCGGAGGCCGGGGGGCTCGGGTGCGATGGTGACGCCTAGCTCCCAGGTGCCGGGCTCCGAGGGCACCACGCCGCTGCGGTACCGGGCGCGGAGCGAATCGGCCGGGTAGTAAACCGTCTCGGAGAAATAGCGGCCGGAAGGCGAACGCCAGACCACCTGAAGCGGGAAACTCGCCACGGTGTCGGGCTGCATCAGCGGATGGTCGATTGCGGTATAGAATGACAGGTTGTAGCCGGCCAGGGTGTCGGTCATCACTACTTCGAAGGAGTATTCTCCCGTGCCGTCGGAACGGATGAACTGCTCACGTGCAGGCGGCTCGCCGCACGCCGCAACCAGCAGCGCCGCGGCCAGAATCATTCCTGCCGCCCTTCGCATCATTTCTGCCCGGACTTGTTGCCGCGATTCCTGTTGCGGCTGCGGGAACGCTTGCGCTTGCGCTTGGGAGCGTCGAAACGGGAGATGCTGTCGTCGCCAACGGCTGTCACGAACTCCGGCATCACGGGCTCCGGTTCGGTACGGAGCGACTCGGGACGCTCGCCGCGGCGGTTCATGTCGAGGATTTCCTGAACTTCGGCGGCGTCGAGCGGATACAGGTCGGCGTCGGAGTTGCGGTCGTACGAGAAGTACATTATCTCGCGCAGGATGTCGGTCTTGCGGAGGTAGGCCAGGCCGTCTTCGAACTCGAGTGGCCCCTGGACGCGCGGGATGCGGGACTGGGCGTCGAGGTAGGTGGCCACTTCGTAGTTGAGGCAGCACTTGAGCTTGCCGCACTGGCCTGCGAGTTTCTGGGGGTTGAGCGACAGGTCCTGGCAGCGCGCCGCCGACGTGGATATGCTCTGGAAGGAGGTGATGTAGTTGGCGCAGCAAAGCTCCCTGCCGCATACACCCAGGCCTCCGATCAGTCCGGCCTCCTGGCGCGCGCCGATCTGCTTCATCTCGATGCGGATGCGGAATTCCTCGGCGAAAACCTTGATGAGCTGGCGGAAGTCTACGCGGCCGTCGGCGATATAGTAGAATATAGCCTTGGTGCCGTCGCCCTGGAACTCCACGTCGCCGATTTTCATCTCAAGACCGAGTTCGGCGGCTATCTTGCGCGCCTTGATCATGGTCTCGTGCTCGCGGGCTATGGCGTCCTGCCACTTCTGGATGTCGAGCGGCTTTGCCTTGCGGTAGATCTTCTTGAATTCCACGTTCTCGCGGATCACTCCCTTGCATGCCATCTGGCGCGCCACGATTGGCCCGGCCAGCGTAACGATGCCCAGGTCGTGTCCGTTGGCGGCTTCCACTATCACGAGGTCGCCGATTCCGAGCTTCTGCCCCGAATCGTTGATATAGAATCCCTTGCGCGTGTTCTTGAAACGCACTTCGAATATGTCGGGACAGGTTCCGTCTTCCACCTTGCTCAGCCAGTTGCGGTCGGAGAGCTTGCAGCAGCCGGCTCGGTAGCCGCAGCTTATTTCATCTCCTTCTCCGCCCTTGACCACGGTGCAGCCGCGGAAGCAGTCGTATTGTATAGTCTCGTTATCCATCAGATAATGCCGTTAAGCCGGTCCACCAAATCGGTGAACAGTATTTTCATGTTTACGTTGCGCTCCACCAGCCTGAAGGCCCTGTCGAAGCAGCCCATGGCGGCGCGGGGGAAGGTTTTCTTGACCTTGGGAGCCCACTCCTGCGGCTTTCCGGAGCCGGTGGGAGGCAGCTGCAGCCCCTGCTGCGCCAGGAAGATGTTGCGCATCGCATCGGATGCAAATTTACAAAAAGCTTTCGCATTTTCGCGCGAAGGCAGGGCCGCAAGTTCCTCCCCGGCCTCGAGTGCTGCGGGCAGGTCGCGGCTGATGAGAGCCTCCATGAGTGCGTCGAGCAGCTCGGGGCGGTCGAACTCGGGAGCGCGCACCTGGGCTCCCAGCTGGATGTGCTGGCAGCGCGACGCGATGGTCTGCAGCACCTTCTCGGGAGCGTGGGTGATAAGCACGAACTGCGTCTTCTCCTCCGGTTCCTCGATGGCCTTCAGCAGGCGGTTCGCGGTCTCCTGGTTCATCTTCTCGGGGAGATAGATGACCACCGAGCGGTATCCGCCCTCCAGCGCGCTCAGTGCGAGCTGTGCCAGCAGCTCCCTGGCTTCCGCCACCGCGATGAGCGCCGACTTGCTCTCAATTCCGAGGGCGGCTCCAAGCTCCGCCTCGGTGAAACGGGGGTTCGCCAGCACCAGCTCGCGGAAGCCGCTCATCAGCGACAGCGAGGTCTGCGGAGCCGTGACCGGGAAGATGAAGTGCACGTCGGGATGAATGAGTTTGGAGATGCGGTTGCAGGAAGGGCACACGCCGCAGGAGTCGCCGCCGCTGCGGGAGCCGCAGTACAGATACTGCAGGAAGGCGAGCGTCACGCTCATCGCCGGGCCGCCGTCGGGCTCGGAGAACATGATGGCGTGCGGCACACGGCCGCTGTCGACCATCGAAGCGAGGGTCTTCAGCACCTCGGGGCTGCCTCCTGTTTCTGCGAATCTCATACTTTCCGGATTGCGTTGTAACGTGCTATCTCTGCAAGGGCGTCCCTTTCGGGCGATGCGGGGAAGGCTTCCAGGGCCTCCAGAGCCTCGCCGATGAAGTCGTCGAGCCGCCGCATGGCGTATTCGATGCCGCCGTGTCCGCACACGTAGGAGCGGAGCTCGGCGACGTACTCGGGATGCTGGGGAATGTCGCGCACCCTGGCGCGCAGATCCGCCTCGTCGGGTGCGCTTTGCAGCACACCCAGCAGCGGGAGCGTGATTTTCTGCTCCTTGAGGTCGATGCCCACGGGCTTGCCTATCTGGCCGTCGTCGAGGTAATCGAAGATGTCGTCGCGTATCTGGAACGCCAGGCCGGTGGCGCGCCCGAAGCGGGATGCCGCGTAGCACAGCTCCTTCGGAGCGTCTACCGAAAGTGCGGCGGTGGTGCAGGCGGTCTCGAACAGCGAAGCGGTCTTGCAGTAGATGATGCGCAGGTAATCTTCTTCGCTGGTGTCGGCCCCGGAGGCCTTCTCCAGCTGCAGCATCTCTCCCTCGGCGAGGTGCGAGAGCGTTGCGGAGAACATCTTGAACGCGTCGGTGCGGTGTGTGGTTTCGATGATCAGGTCCACGGCGCGCGCCAGCCAGTAGTCGCCCACCAGCACTGCGGCGTTGGGGCCCATGAGGGCAGACAGCGTCGGGCGTCCGCGGCGCAGGGAACTGCTGTCGGCCACGTCGTCGTGGAACAGGGTGGCGTTGTGCAGGAGCTCGACGGCTGCGGCGTAATGCAGCGAGTCGCCGTTCGTTCCTCCCAGACAGCGTGCCGTGAGCAGCGCCAGCTTGGGACGCAGCTGCTTCCCGGAGTTGGAGAGGGATGCGTCGTTGATGGAATTGAGCAGGCCGATATCGGAGCGCAGCGACTTCCGGATCAGGTCTTCGCAGCCCGTCCAGTCAGCCCCGAGAAGGGTTATGATATCGCTTCCTGTCACAATAACGCTGTGAGTTCTTCCACCGTGGCCGGCATCAGCAGGCGTGCGCGGTCTTCGGGAGTGAGCATTTTGGTTGCCACGAAATGGTCGAGCAATGCGGCGAGGGGGTCGTAGAAGCCGTCCACGTTCAGGGCTGCGATACGGCCGCCGAACTTGCCGAGTTTGGAGAGCACCAGGGTCTCGAAGAGTTCGTCCATGGTGCCGATTCCGCCCGGAAGGGCTATGGCCCAGTCGACGCCTTCGCGCATGATTTCCTTGCGCTCCGACATGGTGTCTGTCCAGACGGTCTCGGTAAGGCCGGGATGCTCTAGGCCTTTCATGAAGCGGGGCAGGATGCCGCGGTTGCGGGCTCCGCATGCCACCGCCTCGTCGCACACCACGCACATGGTGCCCTTGACGGTACCGCCGGAGACTATCTCATAGCCTCTGGCGCACGCCGCTCGCACCACTTCCCTTGCTGCCTGGTTGTATCGGGGGTCGATTTCCTTTACTGCCGAGCAGAAGAAAAGGGCCCTCATAGATAGAGGTCGATCTTGGCTGCGATTTCCTGCTTGGGAAGAACGCCCACGGTACGGTCCACAACCTCTCCGTTCTTCACGAATACGAGGGTGGGGATGTTGCGGATGCCGAAACGCGCCGCGATATCTTCGCAGTCGTCTACGTTGCACTTGGCGATGGTCGCCTTGCCGGCATACTCGGCGGCGAGCTCGTCAACGGTGGGGCCGAGGATGCGGCAGGGGCCGCACCATGTTGCCCAGAAATCTATCACGAGGAGCCCGGGCGCTGCCAGGATGTCCTCGAAGTTGGTGTTGGTGATCACTTTTTCCATAACTCACAAATATAGCGAATAGCGAATTAAAATCCAAACGGCGGAAGAGATGCTGACAGTCTGAGCCGAAACGGCCTCCGAAAGACAACATATTTTTGGCGCAGGTCCTCTGAAGGTAGGGGGGATCTGCGCCACGAATAGGCTATCTGCGCAATCTAGCGGCGCAGGTCACGGCAACATTATGGGACCTGCGCCATGGCGGTGGGCTAGTAATTCTCCTCGATATTCCAGACGAAGGCCCGTAAGCCGAGGTCGGGGGAGGCTTCGTCCTTGGCGCGGAGGGCGTCGAGGATGGGGCGGACCTTGTCGTCCTTCACGAAAGCCAGGACGGCGTGGTTCTGCTCGGGCCAGGCATGGCTGCCGAGATGGGGAGTGCCGTTGAAATGGCCTTTGCCCTGGATGTCGGTCCAGCGGGTGAAGCCCCGCTGGCCGTTCTCCTCCAGCACTTCAACGATCTCTTCGTTGAATGCCTGATTGTAACTTATGAATATCCCTTTCATGCCATTTTCCTTTTCTTACGTTTTTCCTGCCTTACGCAGATGGCGCAATACACCGTGGGGATGAGCACCAGGGTCACCAGCGTGGATACGCTGAGTCCCCAGCACACCGTGACACCCAGCGAGCGCCACAGTTCCGAACCCTCGCGCAGGCCGATGGCCATGGGCAGCATGCCCAGCACCGTGGTGAGCGTGGTCATGAGAATCGGGCGCAGACGGCTGCGGGCAGCCGTGGTGGACGCGTCGCGCACGTTCATGCCGCGCTCGCGCAGCAGTATGGTGTAGTCGATCAGCACGATACCGTTCTTGACCACTATGCCCAGCAGGATTATGATACCCACCAGCGACATCATGCCCAGGTTTACGCCGCTCAGCGCGAATCCGATGAGCACGCCGACCACTGCGAACGGCACGCTGAACATAATCACGAACGGGCTCATGAACGACTCGAACTGCGAAGCCATGACCATGTACACCAGAATGATGATCAGCGCGATGAGGAGGAACAGATCGGCGAACATGTCCTGCTGGTCCTCGTAGTCGCCGGCAATCTGGATGTTGAGTTCCGAAGGAACGTCGGTGGCGTCGATCGCCCTCTGGGCAGCCTCAACCGCCTCCGACAGGGCCTTGCCGCGCGCCACGATTCCGGTGACGGTGATCAGTCGCTCGCGGTCTTTGCGCTCGATGGTCGGAGGCACCTGCGTCTCGACGATGGTGCCCAGTTCCTTCATGCGCACGGGCATTCCGGCGCCGTTCATCACGGTGATGTTCTCCATGTCCTCGATGCTGGTGCGGAATTCGGGGGAGTAGCGCACGCGTATGCTGTACTCCTCGCCGTCCTCGCGGTAGTACGAAGCCACCGTACCGCTCATGGCGGCGCTGAACGCGGCTCCGGCGGTTGAGGAATTGAGGCCGTTGAGCGCCAGCTTGGTGCGGTCGAAGTCCATCTGGAATTCGGGGGTGTACTCGTCGCGGCTGAGCGTCACCTGCGCGTAGGCAGGGTCCTGCAGCATCTTGGCGCGCAATTCACGTGCGATGAGGTCGGTGGTCTCGAAGCTGTATCCGTACACCTCCACCTTGACCGTGGATGCGCCGCCCGGACCCATGCCGCCCTCGGTGACCGTGGCGCGGTGGATTTCGGGATACTTCTTCAGCACTCCGCGAATCACGTCGGAAATCTCGGCGCTGCTGCGTTTTCGCGTGCTGCTGGTGCCGATGCGCACGTTCATGGAAATCACGTGCGTACCGTTGTTCTGCATGTTGGCGAAGGTGTTGTCGGTGTCGGCCTGGCCGAAGGTGAAGTTGATGCGCTGCGCCTCGGGGACCGCCGCACACACATCGTTGTACAGGTTGAACGCGAACTCACGGGTGACGTCCTGAGCCGTACCCATCGGCAGCTCGATGTTGCAAGAGATGCGGTCGGAATCGCCGCGGGGGAAGAATTCAGTCTTTACGCCGGGGGCCAGCAGAGCAACGGTGACCGCAAAGATGGCGAAGAAGGTCAGGATGACTATCGCCCGGCGGCCGGTGGCCCAGTGGATGACGTGTCCGTATCCCCTTGATATCCAGTCGATGAAGCGGTTGATGGGCTTGAAGATGGCGTTGTACGCCTTGCCGTGCTTCTCGTTTGGCTTGAGCCAGCGGGAGCAGAGCATAGGCACCAGCGTAAGGGCCGCGGTGGTGGATACGATCATAATGATGCTCACGATCCAGCCGAGCTGGCGGAACATGATGCCTGCCATGCCCTTGATCATCGTCAGGGGCAGGAACACGCAGAGCATGGTGAGCGTCGAGGCGATGACGGAGATTCCCACTTCGGAGGTTCCGTGCACCGCCGCTTCCTTGGGCCGTTCACCGCGCGCAAGGTGCGTGGATACGTTCTCCAGCACCACGATTGCATCGTCCACCACCATGCCGATCGCGATGGCGAGAGCCGACATCGAAATGATGTTCAGCGTGTTGCCGGTGGCAAAAAGGTACACCAGCGATGCCAGCAGGGCCATCGGGATGGACAGCACGATGATGAAGGTGGACTTGAAATTCCCCAGGAAGATGAACACGATAAGCATGACCACCAGGAAGGTGATGATGATGGTGTCGCGAAGGGTCTTGATTGTATTGATGATCTCGGTGGAACCGTCGATCAGTATGGTCACGTCGACGTCGGTGGGAAGCGTGGGGCGTATCTTGTCCAGCTGCTTCTTGACGCCGCGGATCACGTTAACCGTATTGGCGCCCGACTGCTTCTGGATGATGATTCGCGCCGAGCGCGTGCCGTCGGTGTACGACTCCTGCTCGCGCTCCTGGCCTCCGTCGTGCACGGTCGCCACGTCGCGAAGGTACACCGCGCGCCCGCCGGAGTTGCCGACCACGATGTCAAGCAGCTCGGAGGGGTCGCCGAATTCCTTCTGCACGCGAAGGGTGTAGGTACTGGAACCGATGTCGATGTTGCCGGAGGGCAGGTTGCGGTTCTCGGCGGCGATGATGCTTGCGATGGAGCTCACGGTGAGGTTGTATGCCTGCAGGCGGGTGGGGTCGCAGTACACCTGGATCTCACGCGAAGGGGCGCCGGCCACGCTCACGGTACCCACACCCGGCACGCGGGCGAGGGGAGTGGCAAGGCGGTCGTCGAGTATCTTGTCGAGCCCCTGCAGGCTCTCCTCGGCGGTGGCGGTGAGCAGCATGATGGGCATGTCGTCGGCGCTGAACTTGAAGATTACGGGCATGGAAGCCCCGTCGGGCAGCGTCGAGTTCACTGCGTCCAGCTTGTCGCGGACGTTGTTGGTGGCCTCTTCGATGTCGGTGCCGTACTCGAAGGTAAGGGTGAGCAGCGAGATATTCTCCTTGGAGCGCGAAGTGAGCTCCTTGAGGTTCTCCACGCCGTTGAGGGCGTTCTCGAGCACCTTCGTAAGGTTGGTTTCGATATCGGCGGCGTTGGCGCCGGGATACGAAGCCATTACCATGATGGTATTGGAATCCGACTCGGGGAACTGGGCGATGCTCGTCCGGCTCAGCGAGAAGATGCCCAATATCATGAAGGCTATGAAGACGAGCGCGGTCGTTACGGGATTGTCGACCGCTTTACGGTAGATGCTCATTGCACGACCTCCACGCTTTGTCCGGCCTTGAGCGAGGAGCCGCCCTTGACCACGACCCTGTCGCCTTCCTCCAGTCCGGAGAGAATCTCATATTTGCCGTCGAAATGGCGCCCGAGGGTAACCACCTTCACGTGCGCGGTGCCGTCTTCGGCAATCACGAACACATTGCGGGTGCCTGCGCCCTGCATCTTGTTAACTGCGCCGTCGGGCACGGTGATGCTGTTGCGGTCGCCGAAGTTGACCGTCACGCGGGCGTACATTCCGGGACGGAGCTCGCGGGCGGAGTTGGCCACGGTGACCTCGGCATTGAAGGTGTGGGTGGCGGCGTCCATGGTGGGGTAGAGGCGCTTCACGGTACCCGTCCAGGTCTTGCCCGGCAGGGCGTCGGCGGTCAGGCTGACCGTGTCGCCGCGCTTTACGCGGGTGTAATCGGTCTCGGAAATGGGGACCAGCAGTTTCACGGGGGTAATCTGCTGCACCGTGTAGATGGGCTGCGACATCGAATACATGTCGCCCTTGTCGTAGTTGCGGGCGGTGATCACGCCGCTCACAGGGCTGCGGAGCACGGTGTTCTCTTCGAGGTTCCTGTATGTGCTGCGGCTCACGTTGCAGGCCAGCTCGAGCTGGTCGAAGTCGGCCTGCGAGATGCCGCCCTGTGCGAGCAGGGTGCGCACGCGCTCGAGCTCGGTCTCGTCGTTGCGGAGCTTGAGGGCCGCCTGCTCGAGCTGAACGCGGTCCATCTCGGCCAGCACCTGACCGCGCTGGACGAAGTCGCCCACCTCCACGTTGAGTTTCTGGATACGGCCGGCGCTCTGCGGGGCTATGTTGTTGATTACGTTGGCCTGTACGGTAGAGGAGTAGAGCCCGGTCTGGGGCACTTTCTCGTACGCGGCGACCGTTACCGTGACCTTGGGTGCGATTTCGGTGGCCTGTGCGGCGCTTCCCGATGCGGTGCTGCCGGAAGAACCGGAGCCGCAACCCGCAAGTATCAGCGCGGCGGCGGCGAAGAGGAGTATCTTGCTATTCATTGACTGTGTGATTATCGGTGAAATCGGCACCCAGGGTGCCCTCGAGGTCGGAACGGGCCGACAGATAACTGAAGATGGCCTGGCACACGCCGAGTTTGGACTGTGTGAGCGCGAGCTGGGCGTCGCCGAGGTCGGTGAGGGTGCTGCGGCCCACCTCGTACGACTTGCGTGCGATGTCGTAGGCCTTGGTAGCTGTCTCCACGGCGCTGCTGGCGGAGGCGTAGCTCTTGCCGGCGGTCTCCATGGTGCCGAGATACTGGCGGATGGCTATCTGCAGCTGGCGTTCGGTGTTGGTGCGCTGGATGTCGAGCTCGCGCGCCTGCACCTGCGCGGCCTTCACGGCGTTGAGGCGCTTGCCGCCTGCGAATATGGGGATGCTGAGACTCAGGCCCACGTAGGAATACGGCGACCATTTGTACTCGCTGAAGTTGTAGTCGTTGGCCATGGCGTTCACGCTGTAGTTGAATCCCAGCGAGAGCGAGGGCAGCGAGGCGTACTGTTGCAGCTTTATGGTGTTGGCGAGCTGTTCCGCCTGGATGGCGAGCTGACGCAGCGAGGAATTGTCTTCGAGGCCTTCGCCCGGAACCAGGGTTTCCTGCAGCTGGCCGGCGTAGTCGAGCAGCGAGCCCGCTACGTCGATGGCGCCGTCGAGGTCCACTCCCATCACCGCCTTGAGCTGCCAGAGACCTATCTCCACCGCGTTTTCGGAGTCGTAGACGTTGGGAATCGCGTTGGCGAGTGTGGTCTTGGCGCGGGTGAGGTCGAGTTCGGATGCGCGCTGGGCGTTGAACTTCTTCTGCGTGAGCTCGAGGTTCTCGAGGGCGTTCTCGTACACCGATTTATATACCTCGAACGCCTCTTTTGCGAGCAGAACGGAGAAGAAGGCCTTCTTGACCTGGGTGACTGTCTCAAGACGCGAGCTGCGAGCCTTTTCCACCGCCAGCTCGACGTCCTGGCCGCTTATGCTGATGCTCTTCCAGAGCTGCGCGTTTACGATGGGCATGCTGGCGCTTACGCCGGTGGACCAGGTGTTCCAGCGGCCTACCTCGAAGCCGTCGCGTGCACGCGAGGAGCCGCCTTCGTCACCGCCGCCACCGCCTCCGAGAGCGGACATGTCGAAGTCCATGTACATCACCTGTTTCTTGATGGTGCGCTGATAGGAGCCGGATCCGTCGATCTGCGGGAACAGGGCCGCGTAGCTGCCCTTGCGGGCGTAGCCGGTGCGCTCTATTTCGAGATCCGCGATACGTACGGAGGCGTTCTCGCTCAGGGCGGTCTGAATTGCCTGTTCGAGCGTCAGGAGAACGGGCTCCGGAGTGGCCTCCACAGGCTCCTGGGCCCTGGCGAAGCAAAACGCCGCCGCGAGGCACAGAAGGGAAATCAAAGGTTTTTTCATAACACTGTATAACGAGCGCATTTTTACTACAAAAATCATACCCGTGCAGGGTTGCTAATATTCTCCAAAAACCCTATATTTGAAAGCTAAAACTACGGTTATGGAAATGCTTGTTGTACATTGGAACGTCGATCCCATACTCATCCATATAGGCAATGGCGGAATACGCTGGTATTCGCTGCTCTTCGTGGGCGGATTCATACTGGGCTGGTATCTTTTCCGGTGGTTCTTCCGCCGCGAGAAGGTAGACGAAAAGCTGCTTGACCCGCTTCTCTACACCTTGCTGATCTGCACCATAGTCGGAGCGCGTCTCGGGCACTGCATCTTCTATCAGCCGGATTATTTCTTCGGCTCCTGGCAGGGATTTTTCGAGATATTCATGCCCTGGAAGGGCGGCCTGGCGAGCCACGGAGGGGCCATCGCCTTGTTGCTCGGCGTGTGGTGGTATTCCGCCCACTATGGCAAGAAGCACGACTTCGACTACCTGTGGGTGATGGACCGCCTGGTGATTGCCGTCGCTTTCACCGGCTGCCTGATACGTCTGGGCAACCTCTTCAATTCCGAAATCTACGGCGACGTGACTTCGCTGCCCTGGGGCTTCATCTATGAGCTCCGCGGCGAAACCGAGCCCAAGCATCCCACCCAGCTTTACGAGGCCGGCAGTTATCTGATCCTTGGCCTGGTGCTGCTCTGGGTATACGCAAAGAAACTCGACAAGGTACACCGCGGGTTCTTCTTCGGCCTCTTCCTTATAGGCTGCTTCGGCATGCGCTTCCTCATCGAATTCATCAAGGAGCCGCAGGAGGCGTTCGAGCAGAGCATGGCGCTGAACATGGGCCAGCTGCTCTCCATTCCGTTCGTACTTGCCGGAATTGCGCTTCTGGTGTACGCGGCGGTGACCAAACGCCCCGCGGCCATCGTGCATCCGGAGCCTCCCAAGAAGCCCGTAACGCACTACGCCAAGCCGATATGATGCGCCCCCGCCTCCTTGCCGCAGCCCTGTGCGCGGCGCTTGCCTTCGCGTCCTGCGAAAAGATCCAGCCTGACAATCCCGACAATCCCGCCGATGACACCCAGGCGGACGGGCGTTTCGACCCCGCCACCGACAATTATTCCATAGTCCACGAGCTGCGCGGAGTGTGGCTCGCCACAGTATCCGGCACCGACTGGCCCAAGACCAAGAACAACGCCGCTGCGCAGAAGAAGGAGCTGACCGACTACATCAAGGCGGTGGCCGATGCCGGCTGCAATACGGTTTTCTTCCAGGTGTGCTCCAATATGGACGCCCTGTGGCCTTCGCAGCTGCTGCCGTGGAGTTCCGTGCTGAGCGGGACCGAGGGCGTCGACCCGGGGTACGACCCCGCCGAACTCGCGGTTCAGACCGCCCATGAGTGCGGAATCGAGATCCAGGCCTGGATCAACCCTTATCGTATCGGTTCCAAAAGCAAGACGCACAGCGCCCTGAGTCCCGTGATCGCCCGCCCCTCGCTGGTGAAGGAGTACGACTCCAACCTCTATCTCGACCCTGCGCTGCCTGAAACGCACGCTTTCCTGGGTGAGATAGCCACGGAGCTGATGAGCAAATACGAATTCGACGGCCTGCATATCGACGACTACTTCTATCCTTCCGGCTACAACAAGGACCAGAAAGGCTGGGAGACTGACACCTACCCCAAATACGGCGGCGGCAAGGACCGTGAGGAGTGGCGCTTCTCGAATGTGGATGCGAGCGTGAAGGCGCTCTGGGAAGCCACCCATGCGGCGCGTCCCACGGCGGTGTTCGGCGTTTCGCCCCGCAGCCGCTCCGACCTTTATCTCCCGCAGTACGCCGATCCCGAGCGCTGGGCCAAGGCCGGAACCATGGATTACGTGGTGCCGCAGATCTATTGGACCATCGAGAGGGGGGATTTCGCCGCTTTCGACACGGTGATGCAGCACTGGAACGGGCTGGTGGGCACGATACCGGTGTACATAGGCATCGCCGCCTATAAGATGGATCCGACTTATTACAACCAGGCCAAGAACGGAGAATTCCAGTTTGTCGACGAGTTCATCAAGCAGATTTCCCTCTGCCGCGGCGCAAGATTCTGCAAGGGGCATGTATGGTTCCGCACCGAGAGCCTGCTCAAGGCGGAACTGAACCGCTGCGTGAAGGAGAAGATTTACGCCGGCGCCGGCAGCCTGGTGCCCGAAATGGGGCCCGACGTGTCCGGCAGGCCGTCCATGCCTGTCGTGCAAGTCAGCGGCACCACCCTGAACTGGCAGTCCGACCCCGACGCCACGGCCGGCTACGCGGTGTATGAACTCGCGCGCGTCGCCGCCGGCTCCAAGTCCTGGATCTCCAGGCTGGTGGGAAAAACCAAGTCTACGTCATTCGCGGGCAAATCCGGCGCGAACTATGTCGTCCTCGCCCTCGGCGCCCGCCGCTACTCCAACCCTTCCGATCCTGTGTGGGTGGAATAACTACCGGTCTCCGGTAAGGGACAGGCTGCGGGAATTGACGTTTCCGGAGCCGTTGATCTTGTGGTCGAGAGTGCGGGCGTTGCCGTAAAGGGTCACGTCGCCGCTGCCGTTGATGCGCACGACCACGTCGCCTGCGTTCCTCAGGCCGATGGATGCGTCACCGCTGCCGTTGATGGTAATCTGGACGCTTTCTGCGGAAATCTCGTCGACTTCGATGTCGCCGGATCCGGAAACCTTGGCGGTGAAACCGTTGCAGCTGACGGTGTGTGCCTTGAGGTCGCCGCTTCCGTTGAGGATGAAGCTGAAGTTGTCGTCAAGGCTGAGATCCCCGGGGATGAGGCAGTCGCCGGAGCCGTTGAGTTTGATTGCCTTCACTCCGGCGTTGCAGACGGAAAACAGGGTTCCCTTGGTGGGGATGGGAGACTTGCCGCGCTCGGTCGAAACTTCCAATATGTCCCCGACAACTCCGACCGTGTAAATGTCCATGAGGTTTTCGTCGGTGCGGAGAGTCGCGCTCCGTCCTCCGGTGGTCTGCGAATAAACCACGTCAAAAGCGCCCGAAAGCTTGATTTCATTGAACTCCGGGAGCTCGTAATTCTTTTCGGTGATGACTCCGTTGCCCTTGACCGGCTTGGATATGATATTGATGGAGATGCAGGAAATGACTGCTGCCGCGACCGCGGCGATAACGAGAATGCGTTTCATATTGCTTTACTTTTCTACTCTTACAACTATTGACAAAGGCAGGACTTTGCCGAAGGAATCCTTCAGCGCAAGTTCGCCGGAAGTGATTTTTGCTTCGCCGTTCCTTATGCCGAAGGCTTCGCGGACCAGCGTTTCGCCGAGGGCGGCGCTGTAGCCGTTGGAATACAGGTTCAGTACCACGAAGCCGTCCGGCTCGCGGATCTGCGCTACTGTGCGGAGCATCTCGAAGAGGCACTCGTCGAGCTTCCATTTTTCGCCGTCGGGCCCGTGGCCGTATGCCGGCGGATCCAGGATAATGCCGTCGTAGCGGTTGCCTCGGCGCGCTTCCCTGCGTGCAAACTTCATGGCGTCTTCGATAATCCAGCGTATGCCGTCGAGGCCGCTGCGTTCCATATTTTCGCGTGCCCAGGTGACTACCTGGCGGACGGAGTCGAGGTGCGTTACGGAAGCCCCTCCGGCACGCGCCGCGAGCGAGGCTGCACCGGTATAGGCGAACAGGTTGAGCACCCTGGGGTTCTGCATCGCCGAGCAGCGGCCGTAGATGAACTCCCAGTTAGGAGCCTGCTCCGGGAACACGCCCACGTGCTTGAAAGACGTAAGCCCGAGGCGGAGATTCAAACTTTTATACTTTATCCACCACTGATCGTCCATGCGGTGGAGGCGCTCCCAGGTTCCGCTGTCCTCCTTTCCGGCCTTGCCAAACCCGGCGCCGGGGCGGAAGCGAGTGTGCGCAATGCGGTCCCACTCGGCCTGCGGCAGACTCTTGTCCCACAGCGCCTTGGGCTCGGGACGCGCAAGCACATAGGCGCCGAAGCGCTCAAGCTTCTCGCCGCAGCCGCTGTCCAGCAGCTCGTAATCCTTCCAGGCGGAATCGGGAAATTCTATCACGTTACCTGCGATATTTCATTTCGAACAGGCCGTCCTGACCCTGGACCAGGAAACGCTTGCACTTGAAGTGCGCAAGGTCCTCCAGCTCGCCCGTGGTGCCGAGGCTCATGTCCAGGACCTCCACCGGCTTGCGGTTCTTGAGGTCCCATACGAACAGGTAGCTGGGATATTCCGGGGTGCCGAGGCCGGTGGGCATCATGAGCCTGCCTTTCCAGATGCAGAGACCCTGGCCGATGGTGGCGTACCTGAGGCCGTAGTCCTCGACCACATAGGTCTCGATGACGTCGTCCTTGCCGAACACCACGTCGCCCTCGCTGATCCTGGGCAGGCGGAACTTGATGATGCGGTGGCGGTTGCCCTCCACGTCCTTGTCCTTGGTGGTGTTGCCGAATCCGTAGAGCACCTTGTTCTGACGGTCGACCACCCACTGAAGGGCATATCCGAAGAGCTCGTCGACGTCGTCGAAATGGATGGTCTGCACCAGTTCGGAGCCCTGGAAGCCGGGCTTTATGCGCTCCACGAAGAGCACGTCCTTGCGGCCCTGGTAGGGCTTCTTGTGACACTGGCTCACGTAAATCACCGGCATGGGGTCGGACTTGTCGAATTTCTCGACGCCGAAGGAGCATACGTTGGAGTGGTTCACCTCGTCGTGGGTGGCAAGCTCAAAGCGGCCGAGCTTCTCCAGGCCGTCCTTGCCGTCGTATTTCCAGACAGTGGCTATGCCGGTGTGCTGAAGGCTCACGACATAGTTCTTCCAGCAGTCCATGCCCTGGTAGTTGGCTTTCTCGAAGCGGGTTATATGCCTGTTGGAGAAGCTGTCGGTTGACAGGGGAACCGACACGAAGCCCTTGTTCTGGGCAAATACGCATACAGCCAGGAACAACCCGGCTGCAGCAATCAGAAATCTCTTCATCGTCTTAGACTCTCTGTCCGTATGAACGGTCGGTGGTGTTTACCGTAATCACGTCGCCGGTGTTGATGAACAGGGGAACCATGATCTTGGCGCCGGTCTCGAGAGTGACCTCCTTGAGTGCGGAAGTGGAAGCGGTGTTGCCCTTCACTGCGGGCTCGCTGTAGGTAACCTCAAGGGTGACGTAGGTGGGTAGCTCGCAGGTAAGGCACCTTTCCTCATCAACCACGAACATCATCTCCACGTGCTGGCCTTCCTTCATGAGGTCGGCGTTCTCGACAGCCTCGTGGGGGAGAGTGATCTGCTCGTAGGTCTCCTCATGCATGAAGTTGAAAGCTTCACCGTCGTCGTAGAGGAACTGATAGGGGCGGCGCTCCACGTCGATGGTCTCGATCTTTGCGCCGGCGGTGAAGGTGTTCTCCAGGATGCGGCCGTTCTCGAGATTGCGGAGTTTGGTCTTCACGAAAGCGGGACCTTTGCCGGGCTTGACGTGCTGGAACCACACTATCATGCAGGGCTTGTCGTTGTACTTGAGATAAAGTCCGTTCTTGAAATCTGCTGTTGTTGCCATATAAATAATAATTTAGTGAAATTCAATCAATCTCGCGAAGATAAGAAATTGCAGGAATTATTGCAAATTTTCAATAGCCGCGGCCACCGCTTCGAGCAGCCATCGCGGCGTGGAAGTGGCTCCGCACACGCCTGCGGAGGAGGCTCCCTCGAACCATTCGGGCCGCAGTTCCTCCGGCGCGCCGACGAGCCGGGTGCGAGGATTGATGCTCCTGCACCACTCGAACAGCACCTTGCCGTTGGAGCTTGAACTGCCAGCCACGAACACAATCACATCGTGCTCGGAGGCGAAGGCGGCGAGTTCGCGGTGCCGCGAAGCCACCTGCGCGCAGATGGTCCTGTGGACTTCCAGCGGAGCGCGCATCAGCCCTTCGAGCGAGGCGGCGAGTTCTTCGTATTCGCCCGGGCTCATGGTGGTCTGCGAGAAGAGTTCCGCAGGGGAGCCGGTGTCGAGCCGGCCGTCGCCGCAGGCGGTGATCAGCTGCGCGGTGTTCTCAACAACGAGCGCCCGCCCGCCGGTCTGCCCCACGAGACCCAGCACTTCCGGGTGCCCTATCTTGCCGAAAATCACCACCTGGGCGCGGTCTGCCGCTTCGCGGATGCGGGCCTGCAGGCGCAGCACCACGGGGCAGGTGCAGTCGATGACGCCGAGGCCCTCCGCCTTCAGGCGTTCATAGGTCTGCGGCGGCTCTCCGTGGGCGCGGATGAGCACGGTGTCGCCCCTGTCGAGGTTCCCGATGCCTCCGTGCTCCACCGTGCCCAGGCCCTTGCGCCCCAGGCGCGCGAGCTCTTCTTCGTTGTGCACGATGGCGCCGAGCGACCACAGACGCCCCTCGCCGCGGGAGAGGAATTCTTCGGCCGTGGAGATGGCCCGGATCACTCCTCCGCAGAAACCGGAATGCGGATCGATTCCGACTTTCATAAGATGCCGAACTTGCCCTGGATGAGGCCCTGGATCCATGCCAGCTCCTCTTCGAAGCTCATGTCGGAGTTGTCGAGTTCGAAGGCGTCGTCGGCCCTGCGCAGGGGCGCGGTCTCGCGGTGCGAGTCGATGTAGTCGCGCTCGCGCAGGTTCTGCACCACTTCCTCGAGCAGCGGCTGTTCGCCCTTGGATACGAGTTCGTCGTAGCGGCGCTGTGCGCGCACCTCCTCGCTGGCGGTCATGAAAATCTTGAGCTGGGCGTCGGGGAACACGGCGGTGCCTATGTCGCGCCCGTCCATCACGATGCGGCCCTTGCGCCCGAAGTCGTGGAGCTTTTCGTCCACCCAGGCACGCACGTAAGGCACTGCGGCCACGGGGCTCACCTGGGCGCTAACCTCCATGCTGCGGATCTGCTGCTCGATGCAGCGGGGGCCCATGCAAAGGCGACCTTCGCCGTCGAAGTGCAGGTCGAGATCCTTGAGCGCCGTCTCCAGCGAGGGACTGACTATGCCGATCTGGCTGATCAGCCTCTCCTCCTGGGCAAAGAGGGTCACGCCCCTGTAGAGGGCACCGGAATCGAGATACAGAAAGCCGAATTTGCGGGCGACCTTCTTGGCAAAAGAGCTTTTGCCGGTGGAAGAGAAGCCGTCTATTGCGATAATAATGTCAGGTACGTTCATATCAGCACAAATGTAGAAAAAAATCACGATATTTGCGGTATGAAGATTCTGATTATTGACGACGAGCGGAGCATACGCAACTCCATGCGGGAGATTCTCTCCGACGAAGGTTACATAGTGGAAGTGGCCGAAGACGGCGCACAGGGCTTCGAAATGGCCTCCAAGGGGCATTACGACGTGGTTTTCTGCGACATCAAGATGCCCGGAATGGACGGCGTGGAGGTGCTTGACCGCCTGATTGCCGACGGCACCGAGAGCGCCATAGTGATGATTTCCGGCCACGGCGATATCGAGACCGCGGTGGAGTGCATCAAGAAGGGCGCCTTCGACTTCATCCAGAAACCGCTCGACCTCAACCGCCTGCTCATCACAATAAAGAACGCCACCGACAAGACCAAGCTGGTCACCCAGAACAAGACCCTCAAGAAGAAGGTCTACGGCGGCGGGCAGATGATAGGCGAGTCGCCTGCCATCCTGCACATCAGGGACATCATCTCAAAGGTGGCGGCCACTCCTGCGCGAGTGCTGATCACCGGCGGCAACGGATCCGGCAAGGAACTGGTGGCCCGCGCGCTGCACGCCCAGAGCGACCGTGCGGCACAGCCCTACATCGAGGTAAACTGCGCCGCAATCCCCTCGGAACTCATCGAGAGCGAGCTCTTCGGTCACGAGAAGGGCTCCTTCACCTCCGCCATCAAGCAGCACAAAGGCAAGTTCGAGCAGGCCGACGGCGGCACCCTCTTCCTGGACGAGATCGGCGACATGTCGCTGGCGGCCCAGGCCAAGGTGCTCCGAGTGCTGCAGGAGAACAAGCTGTCCCGCGTGGGCAGCGACGCCGACATCAAGGTGGACGTGCGCGTGATCGCCGCCACCAACAAGGACCTGCGGGCCGAAATCGAGAAGGGCAACTTCCGCGAAGACCTCTATCACCGCCTGAGCGTCATCGTCATCAAGGTGCCGAGCCTGGACGAGCGCAAGGAGGACATCCCCCTGCTGGTCGACTACTTCGTGGACCAGATATGCAACGAGGCGGCGATGCCCCGCAAGACCTTCAGCCCCGAGGCGGTAAAAATGCTGCAGGAGCGCAGCTGGAAGGGTAATATCAGGGAACTTCGCAATGTGGTGGAGCGCCTGCTCATCCTGGGCGACGATACCATTACCTCCGCCAACGTAAAGGATTACGTGCTTTAAGTCTACTGCGCCCTGACCAGGTTGAACCAGGCCTCCGGGGTCTGTATGTCCCCCTTGCCCCAGCAGCTGCCGAACCAGTAGGTCAGGGTCTCTCCGGATTTTACAGTCTTCACACAGATGCCATGGGTGCCGTCGCCGGTAAGATGCACTCCGTCGGTCCCGGGCATGACCACCGCGACGCCTATCCGGCCCTCCTCGGGCTCGGCGTGAGTGTCGGAGGCCTTCTCCCAAAGGGCGTACCTGCCGGGGCAGTCCAGCAGCTCCTCTTCGACCGTATCTTTCTTGGGATGACGGAAGACTCCTGCAGCGATCTGCATGGTGTCCCCGGGCGCCCCATGGAAGACATAAGTGTCCTCACACTTTAGGAAATAAGTACCCGGTGTAACAGTTATCTTCTTGTCGAGGGAGACGGTGATTCCATCAACTTCCCAGGCGGGGTAGCGGAGCACGAAAACGGCCTTGCGCGGCGTGCTTTTCAGCACCTTGTAACTGCGGTAGTTGGTCGCAGGATAGCAGAGTTGCCCGCCGATGAAAGGGGCGGATGCGCCGCCACCGAGGCTCACCCCGACCTGGTAGCAGTCCTTGCCGCCGTGGTCGCGGTGGTAGTAGCCCCTTTCGCCCGCACTGACCTTCGAGTACCATTCGTTCGTAACGAGTCTGCCGGGCATCTTCACCAGAATGTCGATGCCGGGGGAAGTGGGGTTGCCCTCGACAGCCTTTCCGTAGATGCGTCCGGCTACGAGTTCGTTCTCGAAAACGAAATCGTCGCGGCGCTCGGGGACATAGCGCGCCATGACCTTTTCCTCACCGGGCGTGCCGCATTTCCTGTATCTGAGAAGCGCTTCGAGGAAGTAGTAGTCGCCGTAGGTCAGGGGGATATCGACTCCGGACCAGTTGTGGAGGTTCGTTACGCCGTGCCTGATCAGGAAATTGCCGTTCTCACCCTCTTCGGAGAGGTATTCGGGCGAGGCGAGGGTGCGGAGTATCTTCTCGGCGGTCCGAAGGTACACGCCGTCGGGATCGCCGTAGGTGCTGAGTTCGATGAGGGCGGAGGCGATGATGGCGCCGGCCGAGGAATCCCTCAGGACCGGATCGCCTTCCTTCCACTTGAATTTGTCCGGATCAGGGGCGCCCTTGGCGTCCATCCCGAAGGCATGGGCCGTGCCCGGGGCGTTGAAGTCCCACTCCGGAACACCGTCTTCGGGGAGGAGGGGAATGATGAATGAGGCAATGCTGCGTGCCTGCCTGAGATATGTGGAACAGCCGGATTCGCGGAACATCATAGTGTATCCGTAGAGGCCCCAGGCCTGGCCGCGCGACCATGCGGAGTCGTCGCAGAAGCCCTGCGAGGTCTGTTTTTTGAGCACCGCGCCTGTTTCTTCGTCATAGGCCACGACGTGCCAGGTACTGAAGTCGTCGCGGAAATGGTTCTTCATGGTGGTGTTGGCGTGGGTCTTCGCAATTTCCGCGAAACTCCCGTCGCCGGTCAGCCTGGAAGCGGCCATCAGCAATTCCAGGTTCATCATGTTGTCGATGATGACGGGGTAGTCCCAGCGCTTGCCGGGGTCCCAGCTGCGGGTGCATCCGACCACCGGATTGAAGCGGGTGCACAGTTTCGCCGCCGCGGCACGCATCATTTCGAGGTATTCGGGCTTGCCTGTCAACCTGTAGCCGTTGCCGAAGCTGGAGTTTACCTGGAATCCGATGTCGTGGTGGGTCTTCATGTCCACTATGCCGTCCAGCTTGGCGGTCTGCCTTTCCGCCATCTCGCGGAAGCGTTCGTCTCCCGAGTATTCGTAGAGCAGCCAGAGGCTCCCGGGGAAGAAGCCGCTGGTCCATCCGTTGAGCTTGCCGTCCTTGACCTCCCCGTCTTCGAATGTCACGGGCATCTTGTTTTCGGGAAGGCGTGCATCGAGGGCGGTGAACTGGACTTCAGCCCGTTGGAAAACGCGTTCGGTGAGCTTTGACATGGGTTCCTGGGAGAAACAGGAAGTGACCGCCGACAGGATTGCTGCAAACAGGACTGAATTCATCTTGAAAACATCTTTTCGCAAATATAATAATAATCGTCCAAGCCATGGATTTTTTTGTATATATTTGTAAGACATATGAAACGATTTGCATACATAGCCGCCATCCTCATTGCAGTGTCCTGCGGCACCAGGGATCCGGTGCGCGACCTGCTGCTCGCACGCACGGCCAACCTTTCGGCGCCGGAAAGCGTCACCTACGACGCCCCCAATTCGACGGCCACGGTACTTGCCGTCTATTGGGACGCAACCAGGGCGCTCGAAAGCGGAGCCGTGGAGTTTCACATCGACGTGGCCACCGACGAGTTCTTCTTCAGCGGCGACGGCGGCACCCTCATCACCAGGGACCTCCCCGTCAGTTCCAGCCCCAACGACGCGATCATGATTACCGGACTGACCTCCGGCCAGTCGTATTTCATCAGGGTTGCGGCGGTTTATCCCGGTCCGTCGAAGTCCGAATGGGCCTATCTCAACGGGTCGAACGGAAAGCCCGTGGCAGTCATTCCAGGAACCGGACTGGTGGAATAAGCCATGCTTCCGAGGCCCGGCATATCGCTCCTTTTCGCCTGCTTCCTCGCCGTTTCCTGCGGCGGGGAGAACACGCCAGCCGAGCCTTCTGGCCAGAGCGGGCCCGACATGAGCGGTGCCGAAGTCAGCGCCGCCGGCGGCAGGGAGCGGGCGGAAGTGCGCTGGAAGGGCCTTCCCGGTGAAATCACATCCCTTGCCCTTACCCTCGATCCGCAAAAGGGCGCTACGGTGATCCCCGCCGGCAGCGGGGAAGGCCATGTGGAACTCGACAATCTTGCGGAGAAGACCTACAGATGCCCCATGTTCGGGATGTGCTCAGACGGCACGACGGTCGCTATGGATGACCTGTCGATTACGGTCTATGGCTCCAGGTACGAAGCCGGCCTGCCCGGAGGCGGGGAAGTCTCCCACACCGTCAGCGGCGCCCGGGCTTCCATCTGCCTGAAAGCGGTAAGCCATTACAGTTATTACGGTTACCTGCTGGAATACACCTCCGTGAACGGTGAGCCGAAAACGATGCTGGTTGAGAGGACCGAAGCTGCGTCCGTGACCCTGATCGATGTCGGTTCCGCCATTTCGGTTCGCCCCGTGTTCAAGCCGGAAGCCACCATGGACGACCTTTTCTACGGGCCGGAGTTCGAGATAGCCGCCGGTTCAGTGGAGGAGAACTACCCGCCGAATGAGACCGTGGACGGCTACCGCGGCATCTGGTTCGACCTCGGCCAGGCTTCGGACTACGGTTCCAAGTATTCCGGCGGCCTCGGCACCTACACGATGAAGCACATTCCGATGGCCATCTATTCCCCGGTCGTGAACAAGACATTCTTCGTGTATGGCGGCACCCCGGCCGATAACAAGAAGTACCTGCTCTGCATGATAGGCTGCTACGACCATGCCACCGGCATGCTCCAGAAGCCCCGCATAGTCATGGACAAGGGTGTCCTCGGCGTGGCCGACCCCCACGACGACCCCACGGTCCAGATTGACCGCGACGGCTACGTCTGGGTCTTTGTGGCCGGCCGCTCCAACAAGCGCAACGGGGTCCGCTACCGCAGCCGCAAGCCCTACGACATCACCTCCTTTGAGTATATCAACGAAGACATCATGGCCTATCCGCAGGTCATGTACCATCCCGACAAGGGCTTCTTCCTCTTCTACACCCGCTACGACGGCACCCGCCAGCTCTTCTGGCGCACCAGCCGTGACGGCGTAAACTGGACTGACTACAAGCAGCTGGCGAGCATAAAGGAGGGCACGGAAAAGAACTCCGGCCACTACCAGATCAGCAACATCTGCGGCACGAAGCTCTGCACGGCCTTCAACCGCCACATCAACGGCAACGTCGACACCCGCACCAACATTTACTACGTCCAGTCCACCGACTGGGGCCAGAGCTGGACCACGGCCGACGGGAGCCCCGTAAAGGTCCCTGTCACCGAGCGATACTCCAACTGCCTCGTGCGCGACTACCAGATTACGGACGAAACCCACAACTGCTACATCAAGGACCTCAATTTCGATTCCGCCGGCAACCCGATAATCCTATATGTGACAAGCCGCAGCCACACGACAGGCCCCGAAGGCGGCACGCGCATCTGGCACGTCATCCACTGGACCGGCAGCACCTGGGACGAAAGCGTCATCACCACATCGACCCACTGCTACGATTCCGGAAGCCTCTGGGTCGAGGGGAACGACTGGGTGGTGATAGCTCCGACCAATCCCGGCCCGCAGTACTGGGGAGCCGGTGGGGAAGTGGTGCGCTGGCGTACCTCCGACCAGGGCCGTACCTGGACAAAGGAGGCGGAACTCACTTCCGGAAGCACCAACAACCAGACCTACATGCGCCGTCCCTGGTATGCTGCCGACGGCTTCTACTGCTTCTGGGCCGACGGCAACCCCGACAAGATAACCCGTTCGAACCTGTACTTCTGCACCAAGGACGGAACCGTTTACAGAATGCCCTACCAGATGGACGCAGAGTGGGCCAAACCTGAGAGATTATGATGAAACGTTTGCTATACATTGCGGCGCTGGCCGTCATGTCCTTCGCCTGCAAACCGGACAACGGCGACAATCCCATCGTCCCGCCCGATGACGACAATCCGCCGGTGCCCGAAAACCTGACTAACCTCACGGTTTACGGAAAGGTGTTGGACGAGAAAGGTGAGCCCTATTCCGGCGTGGTCATGACCGACGGATACTCCTTCGCCGAGACCGACGCAGATGGCTTCTACCGCTTCGAGAAGTACCGCTACGCTTCCTTTGTGCAGTGCTCCCTGCCCTCCGAGGCCATGATAACCACAGGCGGCACCTACAAGCTCCCCGACAATTACTACAAGCGGCTCACATCGTCCTCGAAGGAGTATAACTTCACGCTTAAGCGCCAGGAATCCGAAAAGCGCTTCCGCATACTTGCGCTCGGCGACCCCCAGGTCCACAGCGCAAACCAGGTCTCACGCTACCGCCAGACCGCCCTTGCCGACATCAAGCAGTATGTGGTCAACTCCGAAAAGATACCCACTTATGGCATCACGCTGGGCGACAACGTCGGCGACGCGTGGGAATTCTTCCCCGACATAGCGGGCGTCTTCGGCGAAATGACCATTCCCGTCTTTGCGACCATTGGCAACCACGACCACGAATTCCCCACCGACAGCGATGCTGCGTCCCGCAAGAAGTACGAGACCGTTTTCGGGCCCTCCAACTTCTCCTTTAACAGAGGCGACGTCCACATAGTGATCTTCGACAACATCCTCCACGGGGCCAGAGCCAGCAGCGACTACAACCAGGGCTACGAACCCTGGCAGCTGGAGTGGCTGAAAAAGGACCTGAGCTATGTGCCCAAGACCAAGAGCATACTCCTGTCCGTCCATATCCCTCTGACCGACGGCGAGATACTGAACCTGCTGTCACAATTCGGATCGGCGCTCGTGATCTGCGGCCACACCCACAAGGTCGAGAACACATACGACAAGACGGTGAACGGCAAGAAGATCACGATATGCGCCGCAGGCTCGACCGGAGCGCCCTGGAAGGGCCTCATCCTTTCGGACGGCTGCCAGCGCGGATACAAGGTTTACGAGTACGACGGCACTGCGGTACGCCGTGAAATATACAAGAGCATACAGTACGAGGAGCCTTTCCAGATGCGTATGTTCCGCACCACCGATTTCCCTTCCTATACCACCCCCAACGGAAACGTTTTCGCATTCCCGTACTTCGGCGGGGAATACATAGCCGTGAACGTTTTCAACTACAAGCCCGGCTGGAAGGTGGTCCTGAAGGAAAACGGTGTTGAGACTTCCTCGAGTCCCATACAGTCGGTTTCCTACGACGTGTGGGCCAGGCTGTTCATGTACAACTACCATAACGTGGACTCCGACGTGGGCAAGAACCGCCACATGCTGTTCTTCAGGGTGAAGGATCCGAAAGCGGCCATACGGGTCGAAGTGACCGACGAGTTCGGCGCCACCTTCTCCTGCGAGACTTTCACGACAAACCAGGACATTCCGGACTATGATAATTAAAAACCACTATATGAAATTCTTTTTCAAGCTGTTACTGGCAGCCCTGGCGGTTGTTCTGCCTGCCTGGGCCGGCTACGCCCAGCCCGGACGCATCACTGTGTCCGGCACTGTGGTCGACGACTCCGGCCCTGTGGTGGGAGCGACGGTCATGGTGAAGGGGCATCCCGAAATGGGCGGCCAGGTCACGGGCAAGGACGGCGGCTTCGTCATCAGCATAGCCGCGGGCCAGACCCTTGAGGTCTCGTGCCTGAGCTACAAGACGGCCGAAAAGACCTTCCGGCAGGCCGGTGACTGGTATGTCGTCCTGGAAGAGGATGCGCTCATGCTGGACGAAGTCATCGCAGTCGGTTACGGTGTCCAGAAAAAGGAGAGCGTCGTGGGGTCGATTTCGCAGGTCGGCAGCGAAGCCCTTGTGAATTCAGGCACCACCAACATCACCAACGCCATTGCCGGCAAGCTGGCAGGCGTCATGACCTACCAGAGCAGCGGCCAGCCTGGCAACAACGACGCCACCATCTTCATCCGCGGCCTCAGCAGCTGGAACGGCTCCGGGCCCCTCATCATGGTGGACGGCATCGAGCGCTCGTTCTCCGAACTTGACCCCAACGAAGTGCATTCGATATCGGTACTGAAGGATGCTTCGGCCACTGCGGTGTTCGGTGCCAAGGGCGCCAACGGCGTTATCCTCGTGACCACCAAGACCGGCACCAAGGGAGCGCCGAAGATGAAGCTGAGCGTCGACTACGGCGTGTCCAACCCTGAGAAGCTGCCCGCCTTCATCGATGCCGGCACCATTGCCGAAATGGCCAATGTGGCCCGCCGCAACGAGCAGTCGTTCAGCGCCCTGTTCTCCGACGCGCAGATCGACGCCTGGCGCAACGGCACCGACCCCCTGCGCTATCCGTCCAATGACTGGTTCAGGGACCTGCTCAATGACTTCGGCCAGGACATGACGGCGAATTTCAACATGAGCGGCGGCGGCGAAAAGGTCAAGTATTTCGTGTCCGTGGGCTACACGCATGAGGGTTCCATCGTCAAGCAGGTCAACAACTGGAGCGGCACGACCTTCAATTACAACAGGATCAACTACCGTTCGAACCTGGATTTCCAGGTCACTCCCACGACCCTGCTCTCCGTGAAGTTCGGCGGCAACACCGGCGTGGTCCAGAATCCGAACAGCACTTCGGTGGCGGGACTCTTCACGCAGATGTACAACGCCTCGCCGATGATGTTCCCTGCGTATTTCCCGGAGTCCGCCCTCGTGGATATTCCGGACCTTGACTACCCGGATGCCAGCGGCACGCGCCTTTCCGACAACAACGGCGCCTACACGTCCAACCCCTATACGACACTCGCTTCGGGCGACTTCGTCCAGACCACGACGTCAAAACTCAACACCGACGCGATCCTGAAGCAGGACCTGGACTTCATCACCAAGGGCCTCTACGCCAGGGCGATGGTGTCCCTGACCACATCCTTCTCGAAGTACTCGCAGCAGGGCTCCCAGTCCTATCCGACCTACCGCATCGACTGGGACGCCTATGAGATCGGGGCCAACCCATGGGTGTCGTCGCAGGCATCCAGCTACGTGTATGTGGAACCTCCTGTCAAGGTAACCCAGGACGGCACGGCCAGGAGCACCTCCATGGTCTTCTACTGGGAAGCGTCCCTGAACTACGAGCGAAAGTTCAACAAGAAGCACAACGTCACGGCCATGGCCCTCTTCAACCAGAGGGAGTACAATTCCGGCGCAAGCTTCCCCCACCGCGGGCAGGGCGTCGTTGGCCGCGTGACTTATGATTACAAAGGCATCTACCTCTTCGAGGGCAACATAGGCATCACAGGCTCCGAGCAGTTCGCGCCCGCCTACCGCTACGGCGTTTTCCCTTCTGTGGCAGTCGGTTACTATGTGTCCAAGGAGAAGTTCTGGAAGAAGGCCATGCCCTGGTGGAGCACCATGAAGCTGCGCTATTCCGACGGCTACGTGGGCAGCGACAAGGCCTCCGACAACTGGCTCTATTATTCCAGCTACATCAAATCGAGCGGCAACATCATCGAGATGAAATCCGCCAACGTCAGTGCCCGCTGGGAAACCGCCCACAAGCGTGACCTCGGTGTGGAGATGGGCTGGATGAAGGACGCCCTGACCTTCAACGTCGACTTCTACGACGAGTACCGCTACGATATGCTCGTGACGCCCAAGGACGTGACGCCTTTCGTCGGTATCGCCTACAAGGACGTCAACAAGGGCAAGCTCAAAAAGCACGGCATCGACTTCGAGCTCAAGTGGCGCCAGACCACCGCAAACAAGTTCTATTATGAGATAGGAGGAATGCTCGGAATCAACGAGAACCGTATCCTGGACTACGATGATCCTCCCTATACTCCCGACTACCAGAAGGTTGCGGGCAAGGCCTACCAGTCCCAGGCCAACGGCATGACCTCGATCGACAGCGGCTACTACAACACCATCGACGAGATCCACGGCTACCCGTCCACCCTGACGAACTGGACCAACATGTACACGGGCACCTACAAGCTCCTGGATTTCAACGGGGACGGTTCGATTTCGTCCACCGACCTTCACGCCATCCTGGGCAGTGCCTACGCTCCCGTAACATACTCCTTCAACCTGGGGCTCGGCTACAAGGGCCTGAGCTTCAACATGCTTTGGTATGGCAACGCAGGGAAGTACATCGACTTCAACAGGGGCTATGAG
Source organism: Bacteroidales bacterium (assembly GCA_016288775.1). Lineage (GTDB taxonomy): Bacteria > Bacteroidota > Bacteroidia > Bacteroidales > UBA932 > Cryptobacteroides. The sequence goes on from JAEELG010000015.1 coordinate 29,299, forward strand.
AAAGAATTCATCAAGGCCGACCTGACAGTCCACAAGGCCCAGCTCGACTACTGGACCCCGACCAACAGGAACGCCTCACACAGCAACCTGGCCTTCAACGACGCCTACTATTCCAGCTTCGGAGGCACGGGAACCAACGGATTCAACATGGCTCTCCTGGACCACACATGGCGAAAGTCTGACTACCTGACCCTCAAGGAGCTGTACCTCTCCTACAAGTTCGACGGCCCCACCGTCAACAAGATACTCGGGCTCCGGGGCCTGTCCGTAACGGCAACGGCCAACAACCTGTTCACTTTCACCGACCTCGTAGAGGGCGACCCGCAGCGCACTTCGCTGGCTGCCAGCTACTACCCCCTGATGAGGACCTTCAAACTTGGTGTCAAACTGGATTTCTAAAATGGAACGCGTTATGAAAAAGATATCAAGATTTTTCCTTGCCTTGGCAATAACCCTTCCGCTCGCCGGGTGCCACTATCTCGACGTGGATTCCGAACTCGGCCTCACCGAGGAGGACGTGTTCAACACCACCAAGAACTTCAAGGCCTACTTCAATACGATTTTCTCCGACGGAGCCAGTTACACCTTCCGCAACATCCACTGCGGCTATCCGATCTTCATCGACTGGAACCGTTACCGCTTCACCTGGGCGTGCGTGACGGATGCCGCCGACGCCGGACGCTACATCCGCAGCCAGTATGAACTCAAGGCCTGCAACATGACGGACGGCGTGCTGGAGAGCTTCTCCTTCTGCCCCCTGAAGAACCTGTCGAACGGCGACGTGGACCTGAAGACCAATGCCGACAAGCCGATTGCCTATGCGATGTTCAACATCATCCGCATAGCCAACCGTTCGCTTGAGAACATGGACAAGCTGACCAACGCCACCGAGGAAGAGAAACTCGACCTCACGGGCCAGGCCTACTTCGTCCGCGGCTATGCCCACTTCGTGCTCTGCAACTGGTTCGGCGGCATGCCTTACCTCGACCACGCCCTGACCGGCGAGGACGACTGGGACCTGCCGCGCGAATCCGCCAGGATCACGTACGAGAAGGCGGCGGCCGACCTTTACACCGGCTATGAGTACCTGAAGAAGGCCGGAAAGATGCGCCGCGATGCCCTGCCCGGCCAGAGCGGGCACCTGACCAGCTCCGAGCTCTACCTGCCGAGCGGATGCTGCTGCCTGGCGTTCCGCGCCCGCGCCCTGCTCTATGCTGCCAGCCCCCTGGCCAACGAGACGGGCGACCCCGAGGCCTGGCGCGCCGCCGCCGAGGCCTGTGCCGATGCCCTCAAGGCTGCCGAGGAGTGGCAGTACGAACTCCTTCCGCTGGACGAGTACACCGACAACTTCTACGGCCAGATGTCCACCAACGAGACGCTCTTCGGCTATTACTACAAGTCCAAGATCAACGTCAGCAACTGGTCGGCCTACCTGAGCTACCCCCAGTGCTATTCCTCCACCGCCTCCGGCACATGCCCGACGCAGAACTTCGTCGACAAGTTCGAGACCCGCGACGGCTATCCGCTGAACACCGAGGCCGACAGGGCGAAGGCCACGGCCGCAGGCAGCTACAAGGAGCAGAACATGTACGCCAACCGTGATCCCAGGCTCGACATCTGCATCGTCAGGGACGGCACTACGACTCCTTATGTGAACGGAGTCATCAACATCTACTACGACCCTGTGTCGAAGACCTTCCCGACCACCCAGATTTCCGGCGTCAGCCAGCAGTTCTCGCAGACCAAGGGCTGGGGCGGCGACGATTCCGCCACCAAGGCCTACACCAACACCGGTTACTACTGCAACAAGTTCTGGCGCGGCGCCCGCGGCGACAAGGATGCCAGCCACTACCATCTCGACCCTCTGTTCCGCATGGCCGAACTCTACCTGGACTATGCAGAGGCCGTCAATGAGTACGCCGGCCCCGGCGGCACCGCAGGCGGTTATCCCCTGACGGCGGTCGAGGCCGTGAACAAGGTGCGCACCCGTGCGGCGATGCCTGGTGTTCGCAGCGAGTTCACTTCCGGCAAGGACGCCTTCCGCGAGAGGGTGCGTAACGAAAGGAACGTGGAACTCGCCTATGAAGGCAACCACTACTACTTCGACATCCGCCGCTGGAAGATCGCTCCCGAGACCATGACGCAGACGCTCTACGGCATGTGGGTCGAATCCTGCCCCGTGGATGCCGAGCATCCCGTCGGCAGGGTCTATGAGCGCAGGCCTCTTCCCGCCAACCGCAATCTCAGGACATGGAAGGACTGCATGTACTATCTTGCCTTCCCCGATGCGCAGGCAAATACGATGATCAATTTCGTCAACTGGCAAAAATGGCAATAGAAATGAAGAAGTTCAGATTTATTATACTGCCTCTCGCCATGTTGGCGTCCGGTATCGTACATGCCCAGACGCAGGAGCCCGCCGACAGCGTGGTAGTCCTGCCCTGGAACACCTCCGCATCCTGGTGGACCACGGCTTCGCTCGTGACGCCGGTTTCCCTCCCCGATGCCGAGAAATCCCCGGTCTACGATCTCAGGAACAAGCTCACCGGACTCGTTCCCGGCGTGGAAATCAGCGAAGACTGCGGCGATATCATGCCATCGAGCAATATGGGCAGCGCCAGCATCAATGCCAACACGCTCCAGATGATTACGCACGGATTCGGCGGCATGGTGCTCATAGTGGACGACGTGCTGGTGCCGTTCAACCAGTACCAGTTCGACTACAACCAGATCGAATCGATGACCGTGCTCATCGGCGCCACCGCCAAGGCCCTCTACGGCCCCCGTGCAAGCGCCGGCGCCATCTATGTGAGGACGCGCAAGGGTGCCTGGAACAAGCCACTGACCATACATGCCGACGTCAGGGCGGGCGTTGACTTCGTGGACCGTCAGCCCGAATGGGTGAACGCCTACGAATACGCCGTGCTGAACAACCAGGCGCGCGGCAGCGACGGCTATACCGAGCTGTACGGCAGCGAGGCCCTGGCCGGCTACGCCAAGGGCGATCCGTTCAACCGCAAGTACCCGGCAGTGGATTACCGTTCCTTCATGCTCAGCAAGCAAAAGACCAACCAGAATTTCTCGTTCGACCTGTCCGGCGGTTCCAACATCGTCAAGTACAACGTTTCGCTGAACGGCTATCGCAGCGACGACATTTTCAATGCGGGCCCCGTCAGCGACTACGACAAGCTGAGCGTTTCGTCCGCAGTGACCGCGAAGATAGGCAGATGGATCACAGGCACCGTGACCTTCAACGGAATGACTGCCTTCCGCAGGGGCACCAACGGTTCCATTACCGGCTTCCGCTCCGTCCCCGCCAACGCATACCCCGTAGCAATCGGTATCTCTACCAATGACTCCGAACTCGAGGACGTTTCGGCCGGCAACACCATCTATGCAGTTTCACGCGCATACACCGGCAACCCTTATGCTCAGCTCGTGGACGGAGGCTTCTATACGACCCGCTACCGCAGCGGCATGTTCAATGCGGCCATCGACTTCGACATGGGCTGGCTGCTGAAGGGGCTCAAGAGCCGCACCCTCATAGATTTCGACAGCGAGTATTACCAGAAGGTGGGCAAGTCCAACGACTATATCGCCTACTACTGGAGTCCCGAGACCGATATCGCCGAGATATCCACACACGTGGGCATCAAGCAGGCGAGCAAGAGCTCTAAGGCCTCCTACACGTACAACAACCTGAGTTTCTATGAGCGCCTGAGCTGGGACTGGGCGTCGGACGACCACAAAGTGGCCGCCGGTGCGCTGTTCTACCTCAGCGACGGCAGCAATTCCGACAACAGCTACTACGAGCGCCAGGCATATGCCGTCGTGAACGCGAACTACTCTTTCAAGGGTAGATATTTTGCCGAACTGGTGGGCCAGTACGCCGGCAGCGGAAGGTTCGTGGCCGCCAGGAGGTATGCGTTCTTCCCGGCCGTGGCCGTGGGCTGGCTGGCAAGCGAGGAAGACTTCCTGAAAGGTTCATCCTGGCTCGACAGACTCAAGATAAGCGCGGACGTGGGCAATATCGGAGACGACGACATCTTCGGTTCCAAATACCTCTACAGGGCTTCCTACGAGAGCGCTTCGGGCGATTATTTCGGCCCGGCCACCGCCTACCAGTGGTTCGGCTCCGACAAGAGGGATTCCCAGACCACGACCATCAAACGGCTCGCCAACCATTCCCTGAAATGGCCCACATTCTTCCAGGCCGACCTGAAGGTGGACGCAAGGCTCCTGGGCTGCCTCGACCTGGGTCTCAACCTTTATTATACGAACCACAGGAACCTGTTCACCGACACGTCCACGGAGTTCCCGGCGATGACCGGCCTGACCAACGTCTCGGTCTACAGCAACTACAATGAGAACGTTTCCACCGGCATCGATTTCCTTGCCCGGTACACCCTGAAGTCGGGCGACTGGCACTTCAGCGCCACTGCCGACCTCATTTCGTGGGCCAACTTCTACGCCAAATACGCCAATGACTACTACATCTACGACTGGCAGAGGGTCACGGGTACGAGGCACGGCTCCTACCGCGGTTTCGAGTGCCTGGGCAAGTTCACGAGCGAAGACGAGATAGCGTCGAGCCCGCTCTATGTACCCGACACCCGGGTGGGCGACCTTAAGTACAAGGACCAGAACGGCGACGGCAAGATAGACGAAAACGACCGCGTCATTGTGGGCAACACTTCTCCTCTCCTGCGCTACAGCGTCAATTTCGACCTGCGCTACAAGGCCTGGAGCCTGTTCGTGGTCGGCACCGGCTGCGCATTCTACGACATTCCCCTTACCAACGAGTACTTCTGGAACGGCTGGGGCGACGGCAACTATTCCGCCTTCGTGCGGGACAATATCGGAGGGGATTATCCCAGGCTTGGCTACGACAAGTCGGCCAACAACTTCGTCGCTTCCGACTTCTGGCTCAGGGACGGTTCGTTCTTCAAGGTACAGACCGTCGAGCTCGCCTACACCCTGGTGCCGAAGAACACCAAGGTTGTCAAGAACGTGAAGTTCTCGCTCCGCGGAGCCAATCTCCTCACACTGACCGGGGTCAAGTACGTCGATCCCGAAAACTACAATTCCGGAGTCACGACATATCCTCTCTTCAGGACCGTTGCGGCCGGCGTCAAGATGGAATTCTAAAATGACTGCAGTTATGAAAAGGAATTTTTTGATCGCTCTTTCGACTCTGCTCGCAGTTTGCGGCTGCAGTTTCCTGGAGTCGTTCCCGGATGGCTCCTACAACGAAGACAACTACGCTGAATACCCCACCATAATCCGCGGTTTCATCGACAAGGCCTACAACCTCAGGCCCAGTTCGTACTATAACTCCGAATTCCTGGGCATGGATGCCTGCACGGACGACATGATGTTCCGCGACAAGTCCTCTTCGGTGCGCCAGTTCGGCATAGGCAACGCCCACATGGGCAGCAATCCGCTGGCCAATGTGTGGGACAGGGACTATGAGGCTATCTACTACGTGAACCTGTTCCTCAAGGACGATCTGGGCAGGAAGACCCGCTACCTTGTCGACCCCGGTTCCAACGAGGTGCTCCAGAAGTGCCTGCAGGGCGATGCCTTCGGCCTCAGGGCCTGGTATGGATTCAACCTGCTGGAATTCTGGGGCGGCGAGGGCACCGACGGCAGGCTCCTCGGAGTCTATATCCCCACCGAGCCCGTTGACGTGGCGACCTACGACGGCGCCGACCTGGTGCGCCCTTCCTACGACGAAAGCGTGAAGCAGATACTCGCCGACTGCGATTCGGCGCTGAAATACCTGCCTCCGGCAAACCGTGACCAGTATCTCCAGGGCGAGGTGTTCCACGTGACCGGAGCCATACGCTACCGTGCCCTCGACGGCGTTTCGATCAAGGCCCTCAAGGCGAAGGTGCTCCTGACCTGGGCCAGCCCCGCCTTCAATCCCGGCGGCGACAAGTCCCGCTGGGAGATGGCCGCTAAGGCAGCCAGGGAGGTAATCGATTTCAAGCTTACCAAGGAGACCGGCGGCCTGAATCCCAAGTCCAGCTTCATGTGGACCAATCCCAACTCGCCGGAAATAATCTTTCTGGGCAACATAGTCCAGAATTCCTCCTACGAGACCAACTTCTATCCCCTGGGCTTCGGCGGTTCCGCCAACATCGCGCCTTCGCAGGAGCTTGTGGATGCGTTCCCCATGGCCAACGGCTATCCCATCACAGACCCCGCTTCAGGCTACAACAAATTGTACCCGTATGCCGGCAGGGATCCCCGCTTCTACGCCAACATATTCTATGACGGCTGCAACGTCATAAGGAACCAGTCGCCATATACCCTGATGTACACCTTCGACGTGGCCGACGGCGGCAAGGACGCCCCGGGAGGGCAGAAGACTTCGCCGTCGGGCTACTATGTGAAGAAGTACGTCTCGCTGGGCTGGAATCCCAACGACGTGAGCATACAGACAGCGCAGCACAGCATATTCTTCCTGCGCTGGACCCATATGTGCCTTGCCTTCGCCGAAGCGGCGAACCAGTTTGCCGGTCCCAACACGCCGGTCGACGGGCTGACGGCCAAGGAGGCCCTGGCCTACATCCGCAGCCGCAAGGTGAATACCGGAACCGAAGATGAGAACGGCGTGGGTGCGGCTGGGGACCCGTACCTGGATGCCTGCGCCTCTTCGAAGGAGGCCTTCGACAGGCTTGTGAAGAACGAATGGAGGATCGAGACCTGCTTCGAAGGCATACGCTTCAAGAACGTGCGCCGCTGGGCGACCGACGTCTCCGAAATCAACGTTCCCGTCAGCGGCGTGTCCATCACGGCCGGCAGCCATACCTACAGTGAAATCGAAAGGCGCAGCTTCCCGTCGCTGTGGATGCCCATTCCCTACAAGGAGATGCGCCTGGCGTCCGGCATGGTCCAGAACAAGGGCTGGGAAGATTGGAAATAACATGAGTATGAAGATAATCAAACATATAACGCTTGTCTTCGCAGCCTGCACCCTGCTTTCGGGCTGCTATGAAGACTATGTCAGGGACTACGACTATTCGACGATCTACTGCGCGTTCCAGTACGACCTGCGTACCTTCGTCGTGGGCGAGGGGCAGAAGTTCGACTTTACCGTCGGCCTCGCGGGCGTGATGCAGAACACCAGGGACAGGAAAGTGACCGTGGAACTCGCGCAGGACCTGGTCACTGCCGACCTGCCTACCGCCCTCGGCCTGACGGATTATTCTCCCTTCACCGCCTACGAGGGTATGCTGGGACAGGGTAAGTTCGGCCTTTTGAGCCAGGCGTATGTGACCAATGAGGTCAAGGCCACCGGAGCAAAGTCCCTGCAGCCGCTCCCCGCGGACTGCTTCACCGTGTCCGGCCTCGGGGACATGTGCATCGAGGCAGGGAAGCACACCGATTCGGTGACCATAACCGCAACGGATGCGTTCCTCTCCAATCCCGCCGCCATCGCGCCCAACTATGCCCTGGCCTTCCGCATCATCTCCGCCGATGCGGACAAACTGCCGCCGGAGAAGTCGTTCGAGGTGATCGCCGTCAAGTATGAGTGCAAATACTTCGGTTACTGGTACTACGGCGGCGAGCGCAAGGTGGTGGACAACCTGACCGGCAAGGAGCTCAGCGTCGAAAGCTATCCTTTCGCCATACCTCAGGACGATTCGAAGGTATACACCCTGACCACCACCGGCCCTTATAGCGTAAAGACCAACAAGATAGGCCAGAAGAGCGGTTCCATCGAACTGTTATTCAGCGGAGAGAACGTGCTCGCGACATGCTCCGATCCCAATGTGTCGATGGGCTACTGCCACACCAACGACGCCAAGGCCATCCAGAACCGGGTGATCTATCTCAATTATTCCTACGACAACGGCGACGGCACCACTTCCGTCGTGAGCGACTACCTGACCTTCCGCAACCGCATACGCGACGGCATCAGCGAGTGGCAGGATGAAAACCCCGAGAATTATGAGTAGACGTATCATTACCGCCCTGGCCATGGCTCTAATCTGCCTCCAGGGCCTTGCACAGCCCCTGAACAACAGCAAGCAGCCGGGCTACAAGGGAATATGGTTCACGCTCGGGCAGGAGTCGGCCTACGGATACAAGTATTCCGGGGGTCTGGGCACCTACACTGTGAAACACAATCCCATGGCTGTCTACGCTCCTGAAGTGGACCGTACCTACTTCGTCTATGGCGGCACGACCGCGGCCTCGGAGCGCCACCTGCTCTGCATGATAGGCTGCTTCGACCACAAGACCGGCCTCGTGCAGAAGCCAGTATGCGTTTTCGACAAGGAAAAGGTCAACGACCCCCACGACAATCCGGCCCTGCAGATCGACAGGGACGGCTACCTCTGGGTATTCGTCAGCGGCCGGTCCAAGAAGCGCCCCGGCTTCATCTACCGCAGCGACAAACCCTACGACATCGACTCCTTCACCCAGGTGCTCAAGCTGGAGATGACTTATCCCCAGCCCATGTATGACCCGGAAAAGGGCTTCCTCGTGGGCTACACCAAATACACCGGCAAGCGGCAGCTTTACTGGATGACCTCCGCCGACGGCACCGAATGGGACCAGGGTCACCACCTGGCCGACATCAAGAGCCCCGGCGACAAGCAGAGCGGCCACTACCAGGTGACCGGCCACGACCGCGCCCACGGCAAAATCGTGACCACTTTCAACCGCCATCTCAACGGCGACTGCGACACCCGCACCAACATCTACTACCTCCAGACGCTGGACTGGGGCCAGAGCTGGACCACCGCCGACGGGCAGGTGATCGAGACCCCGGTGACCGACCCGGACAGTCCCTGCCGCATCCTGGACGCCCACAGCAAGGGCCAGAACGTATATATCAAGGATGTGAACTTCGACGCTGACGGCAATCCCGTAATCCTCTACCTGACCAGCTATGGCCACCAGCCCGGCCCCGACCACGGCCCGAGGGATTTCTGGACTGCGAACTGGAACGGCAGCAAGTGGATATTCAACCATATCTGCTCCACCTGGCACGACTACGACAGCGGCAGCATTTGGGTGGACGGGAAGAAGTGGACCGTGATCGTGCCTTCCGAACCCGGGCCGCAGCTCTGGGGTACCGGAGGCGAAATCGCCGTCTGGAAGACGTCCAATGCCGGAAAGAAATGGAAGAAAACGGCGATGCTCACTTCCGGCAGTCCCTATAATCACGGCTATGTCCGCCGGCCGTACGGCGGCACCGATCCCTTCTTCTGCTACTGGGCCGACGGCAATCCCGACCGTATCACCCCTTCCCGCATCTACTTTTCCGACTCGAAAGGCAAGGTCTTCGTCCTGCCCTACGACATGACCGAAGAATGGCAGGCCCCGTCACCATATCATCCTGAGCAAAGCAAATAATCTATCAATCAAACCATATCGTTATGAAAAAGACATTATTATTCCTCCTGGCATCTCTTGCGGTCCTGGCGTCCTGCGAGCCGAAAGAACCGGAGAAGCCAGCCGATCCCACCCTTTCGGTCAATCCCGAGAGCGTGGTGCTCGAGGCTGCCGGCGGCAGCCAGACCATCAGCGTCGAGGCCAACAACTCATGGACTGCGGAAGTCACGAGCGGCACCGAATGGCTCACCGTATCGAATTCTTCCTCATCGTCTTTCACCGTGAGCGCGTCGGCCAACCCTTCGCACAAGAACCTCATGGGTGCGGTGACCGTGAAGTCTGACAAGCTTTCCAAGGTCGTTTCCGTGACCCAGCTTGCATCTCCCAACAACGACAAGATCGAAGTCAGTCCCGCATCCCTGTCATTCGAGGCCGCAGGCGGTTCGAAGGACGTGACCGTGAAGGCGAACGTGGACGTGACCGCTACCGCCAGCGAGAGCTGGATTACCGTTACCCCTTCGTCGGTTGCTTCCGGCCAGGCAACCGTGGCGGTGAAGGTCGCCGAGAATACCGGCAGCTCACCCCGTGAGGCCACCATCACCTTTGCAGGCGGCGATGCGGAGAGCGTGACCGTTGCCGTGTCCCAGACACCGGCGTCGTTCATAACCGTTTCGTCCGAAACCATCGATGCTCCTGCCGACGGTGGCGAGTTCACCGTCAAAGTGACGTCCAATGTAAACTGGACTGTCGCATCCAAGCCCGACTGGGCCACCGTAAGTCCCACCTCCGGAGATAACACCGATATCAAGGTTACCGTCGCCGCCAACAGCTCGTCTGAGGAGCGCAAGGGCGATATAGTCCTTTCCGGTTCTTCGGCCAAAGCCACTGTCTGCGTCGTCCAGTCCGCGAACGCTGCCACCGAGACGCTTCTCGCTACCTGGCGCTGCGACGATGCGGCCTACACCGACAGCCACAGCCCCGACTGGTCCACCCCCGGCGCCAACGATTACAGCCACGGCACGGGCAAGGGAATCGCCCTCCCCGAGGAAGGCGCACCTGCCGGCACACAGATGACCTGGGTAAGGAACAGCGGAATCTCGTTCGATCTGGTATATATCACCGCGGCTGAAGGCCACTTCGCCGTCAAAGCCGGCGCTGCGGACGACGGATTCCTCTTCAGCATCCCCGGACAGAACCTGAAGAAGGGCCAGGTGATCAGCATCGACTGCGGTCTCGCATCCGGTGCCAACTCCCTCCCCAAGAACTGGGTTGCCAAGTTCAGGACCGCCGAATCCGGCGACTGGACCGTAGGCGAGTGCTCAAACGCCTTCACCACTAACAGCGGCGTCACAGCCCACCTCCAGATGACAAAGACCAAGGACTACACGTCGCATTCCCGCTTCCTGGCCACCTACACTGTCCCTGAGAATGTCAGCGGCGCCACCATCCAGATCTTCGTCTGTGCCGCCGACGGCGAGACTCTCAAGGGAAGCACCACATCCGGAGCCACCGTCCGCCTGATCCCGCTCTACAACACCGACAACGCAGCCGAGTTCCCCGGCCCGCGTATCTCGATCAAGTAGCCGTAAAATGAATCTCCCGGGCTCCAGAAGGGACCCGGGAGATTTTTTTATCGTTTATAATAATTAAAAGCGTTCTATCTTCAGCTGCTGGATGCGGTAGGTGTCGTTCTTGCAGCTCATGAATATCGTTACGTTGAAGGTTTCGCCTCCGGCCTTCAGTGTGCCGAGGGCGTACTTCATGTTGGCACGGCCTGCAGTGTGGGTGATGTCGAAACTCCGCGGGGTGTAGGTGTCGAAGAAAGACTTCACTATCTGGCGGGCCTGGGCGCGGCTTGCGTCGCTCTCCTTGCTAAGGACTGATATTTCGAGGTTGTCGGCGAACCAGGCCGAAAGGGCTTCGGAGTTGCCTGACGCTATGTATTTGCTGACGGGAATGAATACGTCGTCGCCGCTGTCGGCAGTCGTAAGGGGCTGCGCAGCCTTCTGTATCATGAAGCTCTGTGCCGAGGCGACGGGGCCTGCGAGCAGGGCGACGAGTAAAACTATGGGTAAATATTTCATACGTTGGGCATTTCTTTGCAAATATTAAGCCAGTTTGTTATTTTTGCAAACGATGCGTATCACGTTGCTGACCATTGGCAAAACCGACATCGGCTGGGTGGCCGAGGGACTGGAGATGTATGCCTCCAGGCTGTCGCATTACGTGCCCTTCGCCGTGCGCGAACTCCCTGAACTCAAGGGGGTTGGCGCCATGAGCCCCGCCCAGATCAAGGCGAAGGAGGGGGAGTGCCTGCTGAAGGCCGTGAAGCCCTCCGACTGCCTTGTGCTGCTCGACGAGCACGGCGCCGAATACAGTTCGCTGGAATTCGCCGCCCGTCTGCAGAAGCGCCTGTCGGCGGGCCGCGACCTGGTTTTTGCGGTCGGCGGGGCCTATGGATTCGGCCCTGCGATGTACGAGAGGGCTGATTCCAAGCTGTCGCTGTCGAAAATGACCTGCTCGCATCAGCTCGTGAGAACGGTTTTTGCAGAGCAGCTTTACCGGGCTTTCACAATTTTGCGCGGAGAACCTTATCACAATGAGTAGAAGACTCAGGACTTGGGATTACGTTTGGATTGCACTCGCTGTGCTGAGTGCGGTCTCTTTCGTGCTTGCCGTCACCATGCCGAGGTCTGTCGGCGATGCGGCCACGGCCGCCCGCAAGATAGAGCAGCGGCTGAGCCGCCGTATGGCGCGTCTCGACTGGTACGCCGCGCATCCGCAGGCCAAGCTGCCCGAGGACATGGTGATTTACACCTACTCGAGCGACACCCTGATGTCGTGGCGCAACCAGTTCCCCCTGTTCAACGACGACATCAGCTCCCGAATGGTGGTCCAGCGCATCACGAACCCCCGTGTGAACCTGCGCTCGCCGCTCAGCTACGTGACGGAGGAACCCTTGTTCATGAATATCGGCCCCAAGTGGTACATTGTCAAGTCGGGATGGAGCATCGACGGCAAAACCGTCTGCGGCCTGCTGGTGATGAACACGCTCGACACCCGCAGCTACAACGGAGTGAATCCCAAGCTGCACCTGGGCCTGCGTTTCTCCGTACGCCCCCTGACCTTCAGCGAGGGCAGTCCGGTGCGTCTGGACGGGCGCCCGGTGTTCAAGGTGCTGTATGATTCGCTGTCGGGCGACGTGTTCGCCGACGCCACGCTGATGTGGATTGCGCTGCTCCTGCTGATGGCTGCAGCCGTAATCTACGTGTTCAGCCGGCGCACGCCGGGGCGTTCCCTTATAGCCTGCGGCATCATCATAGCCGCATCAGTGGCCATGTATTTCTGGGGACGCGGGGCGCAGGGCGCGATGTCAGTGTTCTCTCCCGTGGTGTACGCCGGTGGCCCGATGCTGTTCTCGCTGGGCGCGGTGCTGTTGTTCAACCTTGCCATGATGCTGTGCGTGCTGTGCCTGTACCTGTCGCGCCGGCGCCTCTGGGCCTGGGCGAAAACGCCTGCGAAAAAAATCTTCCTGACCCTCGCAGACATACTCGGCATTGCGCTGATTGCCTTCTACACGCACACCACCCTTCAGAGCATAGTCGCCAACTCCAGCATCTCGCTGGAACTGTATAAACTGGGTACGCTGTCGGTGTATTCGGTGCTGGTGTATCTGTCGTTCATGGCCCTGCTCACGTCGGTGCCGATGCTGCTGCAGATGCTGCAGCCCGTGGCTTCGCACCGGCTCGGAGTGCATTACGACATGTTCTCGCCGGTGTCGCGCACCGTCATCGCGGCAATCACTTCCGCGTATCTGGTTCTCACCACCGCGGTGCTCGGATTCGAGAAGGAGGAAGACCGCATGGAGGTGTGGGCCGGAAAGTTGGCCGTCGACCGCGACATCACTCTGGAGCTTCAGCTGATGAAGGTGGAGCACGGAATCGCCGGAGATGCCATAATAGGCACGCTGGCGGCCATGGAGAACAGCGAGCCCATCATACGCAACCGCGTGATAGACAATTATTTGTTCAGCGAGTCCCAGGACTATTCCATAAACGTGCAGCTGGTGCGTCCGGGCGTTTCGCCGGCGGTCGCTACCGCTCATTTGGAACAGGTTGCGCGGGAGGGCGTGCCCATCGCCGACGGTTCGTCGTTCCTTAGCACCGCCACGCCAGAGGGCCCCTGCACTTACGTGGGCGTGTTCCCGTATCTGAATCAGGGTTCGCTGACCTACCTCCTGGTTGAGGTGTCTCAGAAGGCAACCATGTTCGGCAAGGGCTATGCCCGCCTGCTGAACATGAGCAGCCCCGGCCGCACGAGCCTTCCGGCGGCGTATTCATACTCCCGCTACAAGGGTCGCGACCTGGCGCTGTTCAACGGCACCTATCCGTATTCCACGCGCATGGACGACGGCTTGTACTCGATGGTCTATACCGACCAGGTGTGCCATTACATGCGCGACGGATACGTGCACTTCGTGAACGTGATAACCTCCGGCGAGTCGGTGATCATCTCGCGCCGCACTATCAGTGCCGCAAGCTATGCCGTGGCGGTGGTGTTCATAGCGCTGCTCATGTTCGGACTGCTGTGGTGCCTGAGGCCCAAACGCCGCGGCGGCGATCCAGGCGGCCCGAAGTATTTCCGCTCCCGTATCTCTTTGACGCTCATGGTGTCGCTGATCCTGGCCCTGGTGGTGATGGCGAGCGTGAGCGTGGTGTTCGTGTTCCGCCGCAACGAGGCCAACCGGCAGGCCATCATGTCCGGGCGCATCAATTCCATGCAGATGCTGGCCCAGGAAGACCTGCGCACCCTCGACGGCTCCGGAGGCCTCAATTCTTCCGAATTCGCAGCCCTGATACAGTCCGTAAGCGATATCACCGGCTCCGACATAACCGTGTACGGCACCGACGGCCTCATCATCCTGTGCACCAATCCGGAGGCGCTCGACCGCCTTCTGGTGGGCTACCGCATCGAGGAAGACGTGCTCTGGCAGATAGTGAAACTCAACAAGCGTTATTACATAACCAAGGAGAGCATAGGCTGGAGACACTATTACAACATGTACATGCCGCTGCTCGGCGCCGACGGGCGTACCATGGCCATCATGTGCTCCCCCTATGTCGAGGAGAGCTACGACTTCGAGCGCGACGCGGTGATGCACTTCATGTCCATCCTGACGGTGTTCCTGCTGCTGTTCATTGCCGCCAGGTTCGCCGAATCGGCAGTACTTGAGAGGGTGTTCCGCCCGCTGAGCATGATGAGTCTTACCATGAGCCGCGCCGGCGGCGGCAAGCTGGAGCACATCAGCTACGGGCGCACCGACGAGATTTCCGTGCTGGTGGATGCGTACAACCGAATGGTGGACGAACTGTCGGAGAGCACCCAGCGGCTGGCCCAGGCGGAACGCGACAAGGCCTGGAGCGGCATGGCCCGCCAGGTGGCGCACGAGATCAAGAACCCGCTGACTCCAATGAAGTTGCAGATCCAGCGCCTGATACGCCTCAAGGCCAAGGGCGACCCTTCGTGGCAGGATAAATTCGACGACGTGAGCAAGGTGCTACTCGACCATATCGACATACTCACCGAGACCTCCAACGAGTTCTCCACCTTCGCCAAACTTTATTCCGAAGAGCATACCGACATTAACCTGGACGCCCTGCTCCAGCAGGAGATATCCATGTTCGACAACCGCGAGGACGTGCAGTTCAGCTACATGGGGCTTGAAGGCGCCACCATCAAGGGCCCGCGCCCGCAGCTCACCCGCGTATTCGTGAACCTGCTGGGCAACGCGGTGCAGGCGGTCGAGGGCCGCGGCGGTGCGAAGGTACTGGTGTCGCTCCGCAAGTCGGTGCGCGAGGGCTGCTATGACATAGTGGTCGAGGACAACGGCCCCGGCGTGTCGGAAGAGAACATCGACAAGCTCTTCACCCCCAACTTCACCACCAAGAACGGAGGCTCCGGACTCGGCCTGGCCATCTCCCGCAGCATCCTGGAGAGCTGCGGGGCCACGATTTCGTACTCCCGCTCATTCACCCTCCAGGGCGCCTGTTTCACCATCTGCTACCCGTCGAAGACGGAATAATCCTTTCCTTATGTCTTTTCCGAAGGAATAACGCAAAATTTGTGTATCTTTGTACTGGAAAACGACCGGTACAATGAAGATCTCTGAGGCCATATTCGCTGGAAGCAGCGCGCGCGTGACGCAGAAGCCGAAGAGGAAACTGCCGGAATTCGCCTTCATAGGCCGCTCCAACGTGGGCAAATCCTCCCTTATCAACATGCTGACGGGCAAGCGCAGGCTTGCCATGACTTCGTCGACCCCAGGCAAGACCAAGGTGGTCAACCATTTCCTCATAAACGACAGCTGGTACCTGGTAGACCTGCCCGGCTACGGCTACGCCAAGCTGCCCGACAGGATGCGCCGCGAGCTTGCCGAGGTCATCCGCGACTACATCCACAATTCGGAGGAGATGCAGATGCTCTTCGTGCTTGTGGACAGCCGACACGACATAGGCAAAATCGACATCGATTTCCTGTCGGAACTCGGCGAGAACGGCATCCCCTGCGGCATCATCTTCACCAAGGCCGACAAGCTCGGGCCCGTGGCGCTCGCCGCGCAGATAGAGAAGGATAAGGCCATCCTTTCCGAGACCTGGGAGGAACTGCCTCCGATGTTCGCCAGCAGCTCCGAAAAGGGCCGCGGCCGCGACGAAATCCTGGATTACATAGATTCAATCCTTAATTGCACCAAATAACCATGATTCACACCCATCGTATGGAACTTTTCGCCTGCAGGGCCTCCAGGGACTTCGCCTGCAAGGTGATTGAAAGCTTGAACGGAAACCGCCGCGCCGAAGAGATGCCCATGCATCTCGGCGACCTCCAGGTCACCCCGTTCAGTGACGGAGAATTCCAACCCTGTTTTGCCGAGAGCGTCCGCGGCGCCACCGTGTTTGTGCTGCAGTCCACCATTCCCCCGGCAGACAACCTGATGGAGCTTCTGCTCACGATCGACGCGGCCAAGCGCGCTTCCGCCGACAAGGTCATAGCCGTCATCCCTTATTACGGCTGGGCCCGCCAGGACCGTAAGGACCGCCCGAGGGTGGCCATTGGCGCCAAGCTCACCGCCAATCTGCTCACCGCGGCCGGAGCCGACCGTGTGATGACATGCGACCTGCACGCCGACCAGATCCAGGGCTTTTTCGACATCCCCGTGGATCACGTTTACGCCAGCAAGGTATTCATCCCCATGATCAAGTCCATGAACGTACCCGACCTTGCGATCGCGGCTCCCGACATGGGCGGTGCCAAGAGGGCCAACTCCTACGCCAAGAGCCTCGGCGGCGAGAAGCAGGACTGCGGAGTGATTATCTGCCACAAGACCCGCGAGCGCGCCAACGTGGTCTCCGAAATCAAGGCCATAGGCGACGTCGAGGGCAAGAATATCTTCATCGTCGACGACATGATCGACACCGCCGGCACGCTCTGCAAGGCCGCCGATGTGCTGAAGGAGAAAGGTGCCTCCAGCGTGCGCTGCTGCGCCACCCACGGCATCCTGTCGGGCAGCGCCGTGGAGAAGATCCACAATTCCGCCCTTGCGGAGGTGTTCATCACCGACACCATCCCTCACCCCGAGCTCGAGGGCGATGATAAGATACGCATCGTCTCGATGGCGCCGGTGTTCGCCAGCATCATCGACAAGGTGTATAACTATGAGCCTATCAGCCCCGATTTCGTTTATTGATTTATGGGGGTCACAGTCATAGCCGCCGTGGCCGTCCTGCTGATCGGCGTGTTCGCGATGAGTTTCAACATCGTGTTCCGCAAGAAGGACTTCCCGAACTATGACGTAGGTTCGAACGAAGAAATGCGCAAGCGCGGCATCCGCTGCTACAAGGACGAGGATGCCGCCTTGCATCGTAAAATATGCGACGGAAACTATTCCGAAGCCTGCAAAGATTGTAAACTGTATGAGTCTCGTAGCGATAGTCGGACGTCCTAACGTCGGCAAATCCACCCTTTTCAACCGCCTGGTAGGTGCCAGGCAGGCAATCGTAGATGACACCGCCGGCGTGACCCGCGACCGGCATTACGGCCGCTGCGAGTGGTGCGGCCGCGAGTTCTCCGTGGTCGACACCGGAGGCTACACCAGCAATTCCGACGACGTGTTCGAGTCCGCCATCCGCTCCCAGGTTCAGGTAGCCATCGACGAGGCCGACCTGGTGCTGTTCATGGTGGAGGCCGCCACCGGCGTCACCGACTATGACGCCGAGATCGCCGACGTGCTGCGCCGCTCTCGCAAGCCCGTGGTCCTGTGCGTCAACAAGGTCGACACCGGCGAGAAGATGTACGACGCCTACCAGTTCTATTCCCTGGGCCTGGGCGAGGTGTTCGGAGTGTCGGCGGCAAACGGCTCCGGCACCGGCGACCTGCTCGACGAGGTGGTGTCCAAGCTTCCGGAGGAAACGAACCAGGAGGATCCGTACGCCGGCCTGCCGCGCATCACCATCGTGGGCAAGCCCAACGTGGGCAAGTCGTCGCTCACCAACGCCATCCTTGGCGAGGAGCGCAACATAGTTACGCCTGTGGCCGGCACCACGCGCGACAGCATCGAGACGCATTACAACAAGTTCGGCCACGAGTTCATGCTGGTCGACACTGCCGGCATACGCCGCAAGGCCAAGGTCAGCGAAGACCTTGAATTCTACTCGGTGATGCGCTCCATCCGCGCCATAGAGAACGCCGACGTGTGCATCATGATGATCGACGCCACCACTGGCATGGAGGCGCAGGACATGAACATCTTTTCGCTCATCCAGCGCAACCGAAAGGGCTGCGTGCTGGTGGTGAACAAGTGGGACCTCTTCGTGAAGGATTCCAATACGCTCAAGGAGTACGCTGCGGCTCTGCGCTCGCGGCTCGCTCCGTTTGACGACGTGCCCATCGTGTTTACGTCCGTGGTCAAGATGCAGCGCATCCAGGACGTGCTGAACGCTGCCGCCGAGGTGTACGCCAACTATTCGCAGAAGATTCCCACCGCCCGCCTGAACGAGGTCATGCTGCCTCTCATCGAGGAAACCCCGCCTCCGGCATGGAAGGGCAAGTACGTGAAGATCAAGTACGTAACCCAGCTCCCCACCAGATTCCCCGCGTTCGCATTCTTCTGCAATCTGCCTCAATACATCAAGGACCCGTACAAGCGCTTCCTTGAGAACCAGCTCCGCAAGAACTTCTCCCTGACAGGCTGCCCGGTGCAGATTTACTGCCGTCAGAAATAGGCGCCACATGAAAGGCTTGTTCAAGCGCATAAGGTTTGTCGTCGCGGGCCTGATAGGTTCCGTGATAGCTGCGTTCGCAGGCGACGGCGCGGGCTTCATCGACGGGCCCAACGGAAAGCTGTCGTATGTGCTGCAACTGCCCAGGGGCTTCGACACTGCGCGCGACAGGTGCCCGATGGTGATCGTGATGCATGGTGTGATGTCGCACAAGAGCGTGCCGCCCATGCCGCGCATCGCCCGCAAGCTTGCCAGGAAGGGATACGCCGTGCTGCGCTTCGACTTCAATTCGCAGGGCAAGAGCGAGGGGGATATCATGAAGTGCACCATCCCCTCCGAAATTGCCGACGCCCGCGCAGTTCTGGAGTACGCCCGCTCGCTGCCTTTCGTGACAAAGGTGGCGTTGCTGGGCCATTCGCAGGGCGGCGTGGTGGCCGGAATGCTGGCAGGGGAGCTGTCGCGTGAAGGGCTGGCTCCCGACGCACTGGTGCTCATGGCTCCGGGAGCAGTGCTGAAGGATTATGCCCTCGAGGGCAAATTCCTCGGGGTCGAGTGCGATCCTGTGAATCCTCCGGAGTACGTCGATGTTTACTGGTACAGGTTCAGCCGCGAGTATATCCTGAGCGCCCAGACCCTGCCGATTTATGAGGAATCCGCTTTCTACAAGGGTCCGGTGTGTATTACGCACGGCACGGAAGACATAATCGTGCCTGTGAGTTACAGCGACAGGTATAAAGAAGTTTATGGGGATTCCTGCGAGTACACTGTGATTCCGCGTGAAGACCATATTTTCTCCCGTCGCCCGCGCAAGGGAGATTCGGTGGTCATCGATTTCCTGCGCCGGAACTTATGAGCGCCACTCCGTCCCGCCCTGTCGACAGCGCCGCGCGTATGAGCGAAGTCATACGCCGCTTCGGCATCATTCCCTTCTTCAGGGGGGCGGTGCCGGGCTGGTCCGTGGAGGAACTCACCGCTCCGGGATGCTGGTTCGACGAGGGTCCCGACAGCGTGGAACTCGGCCCCTGGGACTGGAAGATCGACGTGGTTCGCGAGGGCGATATAGCCTATGGCAAGTTCCTGGGCGGCAAGGCGGCGTTCGCCACGGTCCGGTGGTACCGCGAGCTGATGAACTGGCGCCGCAGCCTACCGCGATGCGTTCCCAAGCCGGGGTCGGTTGAGGCGGAGGTGCTGGAAATCATCCGCGCCGAGGGAGCCGTCGAGACAGGGCGGCTGCGTTCGATGATCGGGGTGAAGAAGGCGGTTATGGACAGGATCATCCAGTTCCTGCAGGCCGGAACCTGGGTGGTCACCGGCGACCTGATCCGAGTCTATCGCGGCCCCGACCTGCACTACAACGGCTGGCAGAGGGCTCTCAACACCACTCCGGACGCGCTTTTCGCTGCGCCTGTCGATGCCGGGGCTGACGCTCCGTTCTGGGTAAACCGTTTCGCCGAAGAAGTTCCCGCTTCCGCCGGCCTCTCCGTCCCCCACAGCCCCTCCGAGTCCCGCTCGCTCCTCATCTCCCACATTCTCGGATTCTTCCCATCGACCCCTCTGAAAACCCTGGAACGGCTCTTCTAGAATCCCGGACGGATGTTGCATAATAGCCGGAAAATAGTTATTTTTGACAGACTATGCGCGAGAATGACTATTTGGAGCTGTATGAGTTGCAGCAGATAATCAGGGAAGGGGTCGAGGAGGCCGTTCCCGGGCCGGTGCGGGTCCGCGCCGAGATAGCCTCGCTGCAGCAGAGGGCCAACGGCCACTGCTACATGGAACTCGCGCAGAGCGGTATCCAGGGGCCGGTGGCCAAGGTTCGCGCCGTGATCTGGCGCTCGCAGGTGTCCGCCGTGCTTGGCAAGTTCGCCGACGCCACTGGAGGCCCGCTGAAGCCCGGAGTGTCGGTAATCTTCGAGGTGCTTGTTAACTACAGCGAACTGTACGGACTCACTCTGGTTATAGAAGACGTTGACGTTGAGCACACGCTCGGGGAGGCGGAACTGCGCCGCCGCGAGACGCTGGAGCGCCTGGAAAAGGAGGAACTCCTCGACCTCCAGAAGGAGCTGGCCCTGCCTGACGTGCCGTACCGCCTCGCAGTCATTTCCGCCGAAGACGCCGCCGGCTACGGCGACTTCCGCCGTCACCTGATGGAGAACGAATACGGATTCGCCTTCGACGTCACCCTTTTCCCTGCCACCATGCAGGGCGACTCCGCACCCGCCTCGATTATCGCTTCGCTCAATCGAGTCGCTGCTGCGCTGCAACCTGCTATCCCCCTGCATGACGGCGAACGAAAGTGCGGAGGGAACGAATCCTTCGACGCTGTTCTAATTCTCCGTGGCGGAGGATCAACGCTTGATTTAAGCTGCTTCGACGACTATGATCTCTGCGCAGCGATAGCGCGTTTCCCGATACCGGTGTTCACCGCCATAGGCCACGACCGCGACAGCCATATCGCCGATATAGTGGCTTGCGACTCGGTAAAGACGCCCACGGCCCTTGCGGACATGTTCATCGACACCGTGGCGGCCGAGGACGAGCGCATCTCCAGCTTCCAGGGCCGGCTCAAGCTGGCCTTTGTTTCCAAACTGTCGCTTCTCGAGGCCGCAGTACAGAGGCTGGAAACCCGCATCGCCGCCGCCAATCCACGCCGCCTCCTGGAGCGCGGCTATACCCTGATAACCGACGGCAATGGCGTGCTCGTCAAGCGGGCCGCCGACGTGAAGGCGGGCGACGAAATCAGCGTCCTTTACCAGGACGGCACCCTCAAATGCACTGTGAATGGAAAAGTTTGATTACAGTAAAGCGATGGCGGAACTTGAGCAGATAGCCGCCAGGGTCGAGGACCCGTCGACGGGCCTTGACGACATAGACAAGCTCATAGGGCGCAGCGAGGAACTCATTTCCGGCTGCCGGGATTACCTGCGAACCGCCCGCGAAAAAGTCGACAACATAGGCAAATGAAAAAGATATATCAAACCGACCCCTGGCTTGAGCCGTTCAAGGCCGCCATCGAAGCGCGTCACGAGCGCATCCTCGCCGACAAGCGCAAGCTTGCAGGCGACCGCCCCCTGAGCGACGTTGCCAACAACCATCTCTACTACGGTCTCCACAAAGACGCCGACGGATGGGTGATCCGCGAATGGGCCCCCAACGCCACCCGCATCTTCCTTACCGGCGACTTCAACAACTGGAAGCGCACCCCCGATTATACCTTCCGCCCCGTGGGTAACGGCAACTGGGAGCTGCGCGTCCCGCGCCTCTTCCTCACCCACGGAACTCTCTACAAACTGTGGATCGAGTGGCCCGGAGGAGGCGGCGAGCGCATTCCGGCGTACGTCACCCGCGTCGTGCAGGACCCCGAGACCAAGGTCTTCTGCGCGCAGGTGTGGGATCCCCCCGTACAGTATGAGTGGAAGCACCGCCGTCCCGGTCCGCGCCCGCATCCCTTCATCTACGAGTGCCACATCGGCATGAGCGGCGAGCAGGAGGGGGTTGCGAGTTTCGACGACTTCCGCCGCACCGTGCTGCCGAGGGTGAAGCGCCTGGGGTACGATGTGCTGCAGATAATGGCGCTGCAGGAGCATCCATACTACGGCTCCTTCGGATACCAGGTGTCGAGTTTCTTCGCCCTGAGCTCCCGTTTCGGCACGCCGGAGGAGTTCAAACGGCTGGTGGATGAGGCGCACGCCGCCGGCATCGCCGTGATCATGGACATCGTGCATTCGCACGCCGTCGGCAATGAGGTCGAAGGCCTCGGGCGCCTCGACGGCGACCCTTCGCTGTACTTCTACAAGGGCGATGCGGGATATCACCCGGCCTGGGGCACCCGCTGTTTCGACTACGGCAAGGACGAGGTCAAATACTTCCTGCTCAGCAACTGCAAATACTGGATGGAGGAGTATCATTTGGACGGATTCCGTTTCGACGGCGTCACCAGCATGCTGTACTGGAACCACGGCCTGGGCATCGACTTCGGCAGCTACGACATCTATTTCAACTCCGGGGTCGACGAGAACGCGGTGAGCTATCTCGGCCTCGCCAACATGCTCATACACGAGCTCAATCCCAAGGCCATCACCATAGCGGAGGACGTCAGCGGCATGGCGGGCCTCGCGGCGCCTTTCAACGCCGGCGGCGTGGGCTTCGACTTCCGTATGGCGATGGGCATCGCGGACCACTGGATCAAATGGATCAAGGAAAAGTCCGACGAGCAGTGGAGCGCCGGCGAAATCTGGTGGGAACTCACCAACAAGCGCGCCGACGAAAAGACCGTCAGCTACGCCGAGTGCCACGACCAGGCGCTGGTGGGCGACAAGACCATCATCTTCCGCCTGATAGACAAGGAAATGTACTTCAGCATGCGCAAGGACCAGCAGAATCCTCTGGTAGACAGGGGAGTCGCCCTGCACAAGCTGATACGCCTCGTGACCGCGGCCACCTGCGGAGGCGGCTATCTCGACTTCATGGGCAACGAGTTCGGACACCCCGAATGGATAGATTTCCCTCGCGAGGGCAACGGCTGGTCTTACGCCCACGCGCGTCGTCTCTGGTCCATAGCCGACAACCCCGAACTGCGCTTCCACGGGCTCGAGGAATTCGATGCCGCAATGGTGCGTTTCCTTAAAAAGGAAAAGGTGCTTTCCGGGGTCCCTGAGCTGCTTGTCGCCGACGAGCAGAAACAGATATTGATTTTCCGCCGGGAAAACTGTATCTTTGCGCTGAATTTCAACCCTCAGGGCTCGTTTGCCGAATACGGTTTCTCAGCCCCCGGGGGAGAGTTCGCCAAGGTGTTCGATTCTGACGAAATACGTTTCGGCGGTTTCGGCCGTCTGCCCGGGAATGAAGTCCATTCCTCGCAGCCTGTCCGGTGCCCCAACGGCAACCAGGATTTCGATCACACGCTTTATTTGTACCTGCCCAGCAGGTGTGCTGTCGTATTGAAAAAGATTGTATGATATGGCATTCTTGAAATTCAACAAGAACGAGCTGGTGAATCTGGCCTATTCGCTCAAGCGCGAGGTCATTTGCGCCAACAAGACCGGGGCGTACAGCAACACCACCATCGTGAGTTGCAACACCCGACGCTACCACGGTCTGCTCGCCGTCACTCTCGACCGCTTCGGCGGCGACCACTTCATGCTGCTCTCGGCGCTCGACGAGAGCCTGGTGGTGAACGGCAAGCAGTTCAACCTCGGCATCCATTGCTACGGCGACATCTACGAACCCCGCGGACACAAGTACGTGGTGGATTTCGCCGAGGATCCGGTGCCCAACATCACTTATCAGGTGGGAGAAGTCACCTTCCGCAAGAGCCTGATCCTGGCGCCCGACAAGGACCAGGTGCTCATCAAGTACGAGCTCCTCAAGTCCCCCTCGCCGGTGACGCTCATCGTCAAGCCCTTCCTGGCCTTCCGCAACGTTCACGCCCTCACGGTCCAGAACGACAAGGCCAACACTTCCTTCACCGAGATTCCCGGCGGCGTGTCGTTCCGCATGTATCCGAACTTCCCCGACCTGCACCTGCAGCTCAGCGACGGCAAGGCCGAGTGGAAGTCCCTGCCGTGCTGGAACAACCGCATCACCTACTCCGACGAGTACCGCCGCGGCTACGACTGCACCGAAGACCTCTTCACCCCGGGCGTATTCTCCATGAAACTGTCCAACGGCGGCTCCGTGGTGTTCTCCGCATCCATCACCGAGGTCAACCCCGCAGGGCTCAAGCGCCAGTTCTCCTCGTATCTGGCCAAGCTGCCCTGCGTGTCGGGTTACCATGACCAGCTGATGCGCTGCGCCGACTGGCTAATCACCCGCCACAACGGAGTGGCCATGATCAATGCCGGCCTGAGCTGGCTCAAGACGGGCCTGCTGCGCGAGACGCTCATCGCCCTGCCGGGCCTCACGCTGCACGGCGCCCACAACCCCGCACTCTTCGAGGAAATCCTCGACAACCTCATCGCAGCCGAGCAGGAACGACTGACCAGACGCACCACTCAGGTCGAGGCGCCCCTCTACCTGGCCGTGACCCTGCAGCAATACATCGACTACGGCGCCAATCCCGCCAAGGTCTGGAAGAAATACGGCGACACCGTTAAGATGATACTCGACAGCTATCTCCCCGGCCGCCGCAAGGAAGTCACCATGCACCCGAGCGGCCTGCTCTGGGCGCAGATGGACGGAGTGGCGCTCAGCTGGATGAACGCCTACATCAACGGCCGCGCCGTCACCGAGCGCGCCGGCTACCAGATAGAGACCAACGCCTTCTGGTACAACGCCATCTGCTTCGCCCTCGAGATGGAGAGCAAGTACGGCTCCGCCAAGGGTTCGTTCGTGAAGAACTGGACTCCGATCCGCGACATGGTGCGCAGCAGTTTCCGCTCCACCTTCGTG
>JAEELG010000106.1 GCA_016288775.1 Bacteroidales bacterium
GCTACTTTCCATCTCCTCCACGAACTTCCGGGCATTGCCGTCCGTGCCGGTATAATACAGATTCATCGTGATGGATTCAGTCTTTTGGATCGCACTGTTTTGGGGATTGTTTCCACAACTCATAACTGTGAACGCAGCAAGTAATATGGTGAATATTCGTTTCATGCAAATTCCGATTTATCGAAGCAAAGTTACACATTTTCGGTGACATGCTTGCATATCTATCCCGGCTGGTACCAGCAGCGCATCTCGAAGTTTATTCGTACCTTTGTCCCCCGAAGGACTTTTTCACGAAAAAAGTTTGGGGCCTCATCCCTGTTGTTGCTTGCAACGGTCGCATCGGCACAGGAAAACCTGCAGAAAGGCGCAGTCGCATCCGATGTCAGGAAATCGTTTACGACAGTTAAGACAAACCCTATCACCAGCGTGAAGAACCAGAGTCGCAGCGGCACCTACTGGGACTTTGCCACCTTGGGCTTTTTCGAGAGCGAGATTCTGCGAAAGACCGGCAGGACCTATGACTTGTGCGAAATGTTCGTGGTGAGCAAGGACTATATGGACAATGCCACCCACTACGTCCGCATGCACGGCTACAGCCAGATTTCGGAAGGCGGTTCGGCCGACGGCGTCCGTCCCACGCAGCAGCTGCGGCAGGAGCAGTGGGACGACTGGCGCTTCACCTACGACCACGTGATACTGCACATTTTGTCATAAAAACCGGACATTCTGGCGCTGGAAGTGCCACTTTGTCCGGTTTATTGCATTGGTCCCGGCTTTGCAACTGTTGTTTCGGTTCCGCAAGGGAACCAGAGTTTAACGTTTTAAAGTTTTTGAGTTATGTTACCGATTATCAGAAGGACAAGTGATAGCTGGATGCCGGACATTTTCAATGACTTTTTCGACAACAGCTGGATGGAAAGGCCCAGTTATACTGCACCTGCCATCAATGTATTGGAAAACGAGAAGGAGTATGAGGTCGAGCTCGCCGCTCCCGGCCTTGACAAAGACGACTTCAAGGTTCATGTCGATGCCGAGGGCAACCTCCACATCGAGATGGAGAAGAAATCCGAGAACAAGGAAGACAAACGCCACGGCCGTTATCTCCGCCGCGAATTCTCCTATGAGAAGTTCCAGCAGACGCTGCTCCTGCCCGACGACGTGGACGCCGAGAGAATTGAAGCAAAGGTAGAGAAAGGCGTACTTAACGTGCATATTCCCAAGAAGGAAAAGAATCAGAAAGCAGAGGCTGTGAAGCAGATAGCCATCCACTGATCCCATTGATTATTCACATTATGTTCGAGGCCTTGTCGCTGATGCGGCAGGGCCTCGAACTATTCTGTTGTCTGTATATTATTTCGGTGTAAATAATAACTCATTCCAAAGCGGAGAATTGAGGAATTAGGGCAGAAATTTGGGAAAACGAAAAGAAAGGCGTACATTAGTGGGTTGTAATAGATAGCATACATGGCAAAGGACATTCTCAAATCACTGTTCGAAAACTACACCGGCCAGCAACTCGCCGAAAAGACCGAACTGCCCACCTCGGGCAGCAACCGCCGTTATTTCAGGCTCAAGGGAGGCAACATTTCGGTGATAGGCGTACTCGGCAACAACCTCGAGGAAAACCGCGCGTTCATAGCCCTTTCCAAGCATTTCAAGGACCAGGGGCTTCACGTCCCCACCCTGCTTGCCGTGGCGGAGGACGAAATGTCATACATCCAGGAAGACCTCGGCGACAAGGTTCTCTTCGACCAGATCGCCCAGGGGCGCGAGAGCGGATTCTACAACTCCTTCGAATGCAACCTGCTGTGCCGCACCATAGAACAGCTGCCAAAGATACAGTTCAAGGGAGGCAAAGGACTCGACTGGAACGTCTGCTACCCGCAGCCTGCCTTCGACGAACGCATGGTCGATTTCGACCTGAACTACTTCAAGTACTGCTTCCTCAAGGCCACCGGCCTGGAATTCAACGAGGGCCTGCTGCAGGATGATTTCGAGAAACTGAAGGCCGACCTGCTAGAGGACGACGAGGACACCTTCCTGTACCGCGACTTCCAGGCGCGCAACGTCATCATCCGCGACGGCGAGCCGTATTTCATCGACTACCAGGGTGGCCGCCGCGGTCCTATCTATTATGACGTGGCATCCTTCATCTGGCAGGCACGTTCCCGTTATCCGGAGGACCTTAAGCAGGAACTGATCCGCACCTACCTGCGCGCTCTCCGCAGCTTCACCCAGGTCGACGAAGCCCACTTCCGCGAACGGCTCAGGCTGTTCGTTCTCTTCCGCACGCTGCAGGTGCTCGGCGCCTACGGTTTCCGCGGATACTTCGAAAAGAAGCCGCACTTCCTCGCCAGCGTCCCTTACGCCCTCGACAACCTGCGCACGCTGCTGCAGACGCCGTTCAAGGATTATCCATACCTCAACGGCATCCTGAGCAAGCTCACCTCCATGCCGCAGTTCTACGAAATAGCCATCGACAAGCGTCTGGAGGTGCATATCTACAGCTTCGCATACAAGAAGGGCATCCCTGCCGACAACACCGGCAACGGCGGCGGATACGTTTTTGACTGCCGCTCCATAAACAATCCCGGCAAGTACGAGCACTACCGCCAGTTCAACGGCAACGACCCCGAGGTCATCAAGTTCCTTGAAGACGACGGCGAAGTGCTGGTGTTCCTCGACAGCGTGTACAAGCTTGTGGACGCCCATGTGCAACGCTTCATCGAGCGCAAGTTCACCCACCTGCAGGTCTGCTTCGGATGCACCGGCGGCCAGCACCGTTCGGTGTTCTGCGCGGAGCGCCTCGCCAAACATCTCTCCGGCAAGTACAACGTGCGCGTAACCATCACACACCGCGAGCTCGACATAGAGAAAATGATGTGATGCGATGAAGGCGATGGTGTTCGCCGCAGGGCTCGGCACTCGTCTCAAGCCCATAACGGACACGCTCCCCAAGGCGCTGGTTCCCATATGCGGGCAGCCGTTGCTGTATCATGTGATGCACAAGATCGCAGATGCCGGCTACGACGGGATCGTAGTCAACGTTCACCATTTCGCCGACATGATACGGGACTGGCTCGCCACCCACGACTTCGGCGTTCCGGTGGAAATCTCCGACGAGACCGACCTGCTGCGCGAGACCGGCGGCGCCATAAGGCACGCTCGTCCGCTGCTTGACGGGGAGCCGTTCCTGGTGCACAACGTGGACATCATCTCCGACCTCGATCTTCCGTGGTTCAGGGAGCAGGCAGCTCCCGACGCCCTCGCCACCCTGCTGGTGAGCGAACGCAAGACCCAGCGATACTTCCTGTTCGATGACTACATGCGTCTGGTAGGATGGACCAATCTCGCCACAGGCGAGGTACGGAGCCCCTACCCGGACCTGAAGGTTGAAGACTGCCGGCGCTACGCATTCGCCGGTATTCACCAGATTTCGCCACTCATCTTCAGGCTCTTCGACGAATACGGCTGCCCGGAGCGCTTCCCCATAGTGGACTTCTATCTGCGGGCGTGCAAGGATTATCCGATTTACGGAGTCGCACCTGAGTCGCTTACCATCGTGGATGTCGGCAAGTTCGAAACCCTGGCCGAAGCCGAAAAAGTCTGCAGCGCCCTTTGAAACGTTTCCAGGCCATAATGTGCGCCGTCCTCATGCTGCTTTCCTGCGGCAGACCGGATGACCCTGAATTACCCTCCGGCGAGACGGACGGTAAAAGGGGCGCAGAGTACCTTTTCGACGCGTCCGCTATCCCGGAAATCCATATAACGGTCAGCGAAGACGAATGGAACCGCCTCCTGAAGGAGTTCGACAAGAACAACGACACCAAGGAGTACATCAAATGCAACGCCCGGGTAATCAAGAACGACGACAGGTACGACATCCCCGAGGCGGGCATGAGACTTCGGGGCAATACGTCCCGCAGGCGCCCTCAGGACAAGCAGGGCCGCATGCATCACTGCCACTACTCGCTCGACCTCAACCATTTCCACGACAACCCCTACCACACGGTACGGGGCATCAGGCATGTGGACCTGAAGTGGTTCAAGGAGGATCCGGCGTACGTAAGGGAAGTTTACTGCTTCGACCTCTTCAGGCAATTCGGAGTGTGGACGGCAATCCGTGATATCTATGTGCGGCTGTGGGTGCAAGTGGGCGAAAAGAAAGAGGCCTATCTTGGAGTGTACGGCATGCTGGAGCATCTGGGGCGCGACTATCTGGAAGACCGGGCGCGGCGGTTTGGTTCGGATGAAGGATTCCTTTGGAAGTGCTCTTACGGAGCCGACCTCCGTAAGACGTCCAACGACTTCGCTCCGGACGACAACACCCGCGACCACGTGTATGAACTGAAGACCCGCACCGACGCTTTCGACCAGGCAAAAGCTCAGCTGCAGGAGTTCATACGTACGCTCAACTCAAAGAAAGGCGACGAGTTGTACGAATGGCTGGCTTCGGTTATGGACATCGACCTTCTGCTGCGCACTTATGCCGTCAACGTGGCCGTCGGAATGTGGGACGATTACTGGAACAACTCTAACAATTACTACCTGTATTTCACCCCCGCAGGAAAGGTGTTCTTCATCCCCTTCGATTACGACAATACCCTCGGGACAAGCCATAACTGCGGCGTGCAGAAGGATTCCGGCCGTCAAAGTCCCCTACGCTGGGGCAGCGACAACAACCCTATGATTGTCAAGGTTTTGCAGAAGCCGGAATGGCGGGACGCCTATAAACGCTATCTGCTCGAACTGACTACCGAAGGCGGGCTTTCATGTCCGGCAGCCGCCAGGGAGCGCATCACTGCCTGGCAGGAGCGCATCTCCCCTTTCGTAGCAAACGATACTGGCGAAGACATGAAGATAGAAGACAAGCCGGCAAGCTGGGGAAACCATGCGGAATACCGCCTGAAAGACTCAGGCAAAAACAATTTCTTCAGGGTAAAAGCCGAGGCGGTCGCTGCTATTCAGTAGCCTTCAGGCGTGCTACGGCATGCTCCAGGCCAACCGTTGGCTCTATGATGTTGTAATCCTTCCAGAAATCAGGATCGGCATAGTAAGACGTCTTGTCAGCAAGCGCCTGATGATGCGAAAATGCCTCCGAACGCGGAATCTGGACAGCATCCGGGCCCGTATAGCGCTTGGTGGCCACCATCTCGGCAACGGCGGTGAACTCGGTCGCGAGCAATCTTTTTTTCCAGTCGCAGTTGAACCTGAACACAGTCTTCAGATAGCTCAGGCGTGACTTTCCGTCCTCTCGGGTATAATCGAGGATGAGCGACATTTCCTTTGGCCTGAAACGCAGGCCTGCGGGACGGCGGATGAGCATCATGTCGGTTGCCTTGACGGGATCGGACATGTCCAGGCTGAGCTCGACACGCGTGAATGCGAGGGTTTCACGGTCTATGTATATCGTACCGTATTGCAGGGCATAATCGGCTTCCACCGCAGGAAGCATGGCTATTACGAGCTGCATACGTCCGTCTATGACCTGCGGCGGCAGAAGCGTGAATGAATACATATCCAGCTCGCGTTCATTGAACGGAGTGCTGCGGGTCTTCACAAGGTCCAGTTCCACCGACATGGCAGGTCCGCCCAAAACCTTGACGCCAAGCGTGTCTGATTTGCGCGGACTGGTCAGCAGGCGGCTCTTCACCACGGCGGCACGGTCTACGCCCAGAAAGTCGCGGAATGAAGACTTGTACATCTTGGTTACGGCCTCGGACACGTATATGAAGCGCTGGCGCTTCTGAACCGTTTCGCGATAGAAACAGTCGAAGAGCTCCGCCTGCGCCGGGCAGTTGTCGGAAATACGTGCTATGGCCAGGCGCATCAGCTCCCTGGGGTCTCCGGACAGGACGGTGGCGGCGTCGATGGTGAATTCGTCCCTTTTCATGCGCACGCGCATGACTTCGGAAGATGATTCGGGAGCCGTCATGGTAAGACCCTTGTATCCCAAAAGCGTAAATGAGACGTTATCTATAGGCCTGTCGGATTTGATTACAAACGTGCCGTCGGCGTTGGTTATGGTAGCAAAGGATGTCCCGGGAAGCGTCACCGCAACAGCCTGAAGCACCTGTCCGCTCGCCGCGTCCCTGACAACTCCCTTTGCGCTGAAACGGAGGGTGTCGGTCTGAGCGCCCGCCACCAGCGGAAGGAGGGCGATTGCCAGGACTGTCAGGTATTTACGGATGGCACTCATATTGCAAATATAAGCAAATAAAACGTACATTTGCAACATGAAAAAGATTATAGCGCTTATTGCCGCCGTCGTGCTGATCCCTGTGGTCGCGTCCGCGCAACGTTTTGAATATGACGGCATAGAGCTCGTCCATGGCAACCGTGTGGAGTCTTCGATAAAGCTGGTATTTCCCATGTATTTCGGAGTCACTGCAGTTCCGGGTTACAATTTTGCCACCGCCCCGGGATGGAAGGCAAACACCGACTACAGACCGATGAAGAACTTCCACTACGGACTCGAAATAGCCAGTCTCCGCTTTTATTCCAAGGCCAGCCACATGGAAACTTCTCTCGGGCTACGCTGGGACTTCATGAACATTTATCCGTCCGATCTCGGCGACAGGATGCGCGCGACCTACTTCGGCGTGCCTCTGCGCTTCGCCTACAAGGCCGGCCGCGGCAAGATATTCTGTGGAGCCGCCGCACAGTATCTGGTAAGTACAAGGAATGCCACGGATCCTTTCAACAGCCTGCGGGCATCGGTCGAAGCAGGATACGCATACGGCCTGCTCGGATTCTATGTCAACTACGGAGCCACTCCCCTGTTCATGGCAGGGGCAGGCAATGCCCACTCCCTCTCCTTCGGCCTTACCCTCGGAATTTGAGAATCCATTTGACACATAATACAAAAGAAGGATGGCCTTTCGGTCATCCTTCTTAGTAGGGACGGTCGGATTCGAACCGACGACCTTTTGAATGTGACTCAAACGCTCTAAACCAACTGAGCTACGCCCCTGTCCTGAAATGGGACTGCAAATATAGCAATTAATTTTTAATTGTCAATACCGCCCGCTTCAATCTTCCAGCTCCACTCCGAATCCGTAAGTGCCGGAACCAAGGTTGCGGATCCGGCCGTCCGGACAGTGCACATCGGCCCTGGTACCGGCCGGGATTGAAACCTCCAGAGAGCGTATCACATCGCCGTCGGCTTCCCATTTTACACGTATCCTGCCGTAAGGTGTGACGGTCGAACCCTCCATGAACTTGAACGCGCCGCCGGCATGGGGATCCACGGTAAAGGACCTGTAGCCCGGGGATGTCTCGCGGATACCCACCGCATATCGGTAGAGCCAGTCCCCTATCGAACCGTAGGAATAATGGTTGAAAGAATTCATGCCTCCGATGATGCTTCCGTCGGGCTTGATGCTGTCCCAGCGCTCCCAGATGGTAGTGGCACCAAGCTTGACGGGGTATATCCAGCTGGGGCAGCTTTCCTGCAGCAGCAGCTTGTAGGCAACATCGGAATACCCGTACTCGGACAGCACTTCGCATATGTGGGGAGTACCGAGGAATCCGGTGGTGACATGGTATCCATACTTCTTTGCATTGGCGGCGAGCCTGTCGGCCGCCTGCTGGCGCAGGTTCTCCGGCAGCAGACCGAAATACAGGGCCAAAACGTATGCAGTCTGGGTGTCGGAGCTTATCAACCCGTTGGGCGTGACGTATTCGTTCATGAAAGCTTCCCTGACTTTCCCGAGTTCGGCATAGTAGTGGGCAGCTTCGTCGGCCTTGCCGAGCAGCTCTGCAGACTTTGCGACTATCTCTGTAGAGCCCGCCATGAAGCACTGGGCCGCAAGGGCCTTTGAAGTTACAGCCGACTCTCCTGACCGGTCGTTGTCCTGACTCCAGAAGAGCCAGTCACCATAGGGCTGGTTCAGGGTGTTGAGCAGGTAATTGTCGCACTTGCCGAGCAGGAAGTCCACCCAGGCCTTCATGGAAGCGTACTGTTCGCGCAGTATTTCGATGTCGCCATAGGCCATGTAATGCTGCCATGGAATGATGGTGCAGCAGTCGGCCCAGCCGCAGCCGTAATCACCCATGTGACCGAAGAAGATGTCCGGCACCACCGAAGGTATGCCGCCGCGGGGAGTCTGGTCGTCGCGCAGGGAGCGCAGCCATTTGCGGAAGAAGTTGTCGACCTTTCCGTTGAAGGTCGCGGTGCGGAAGAAGAATTCGGCGTCGCCGGTCCATCCGAGCCGCTCGTCACGCTGGGGACAGTCGGTAGGGATATCCACGAAGTTGCCCTTGAAACCCCAGTAGATGTTCGACTGGAGCTGGTTGACAAGCTTGTTCGAGCTGGTGAATTCGCCAACGGTATCAAAGGAGGAATCTGCCACTACGGCGGAAAAATCGGCGGGGTCAAGCTCGCCTTCGATGCCTTCGACGCGTATGTAGCGGAAACCGTAGAAGGTATGGCAGGGCTCGAACACGTCGTTGCCGCCACTCAGCACGAATGTGCTCAACACCTTGGCCTGGCGCATGTTGGCGGTGTAGAAGTTGCCCTCTTTGTCGAGCACCTCGGCGTGGCTGATCCTGACCACCTGCCCCTTGCGCCCCTTGATGCGCAGCTTCTCCCAGCCCACCAGATTCTGGCCGAAATCGAGGACCTTCTCTCCTTTTGGCGTGGTGAAGCACTTGACCGGGCTGAGCACGGTACGCACACGCACAGGCTCAGCAACGGAGGCCACGATTTCAGCGTCGTTCGCAGGAAGCACGGTTGCGGGTTTCCATTCGTAAGGCATTGTGAGGTCAATGGTCTCGCCGTCGTACAGAGTGGCGGCGGTGACCGGGCCGGTGGCCGACATGTCCCAGCTGCCGTCGGATACGATGGTCTCACGCTTTCCGTTAGAGTACTCTATCTCCAGTTGGTAGAGGAGAGCCATGTCGGTGCCATAACGCAGACGTTTGTCGGGCTCGCCCCAGCCCATTCCGGACGCATACCAGCCGGGGGCCACCATGGCAGACAGTTCCACTCCGCCTGAACGCAGCATCGAGGTGACGTCGTATGCCTGGTACTGGATGGTCTTGTGGTATGAGGTCCATCCGGGAGCGAGGTAGGAATCCCCGACTTTGTCCGCATTTATGCGGAGTTCGTATATGCCATGGGAAGTTGCATATAGCATCGCTCTTTTGACTCTGCCGCTAAGCTTCAACGACTTGCGGAAGTATACCGGGCCGGGGACGGTCTTTGGATTATCCCATGTCAGGCCTATCCAGGAAGCCTTCCATCCGTCTTTGGCAAGGCCCGTGGAGAACTCCGCCGATACAGGTTTGGAGACGTCGCCGTAGTTGTTCCATACACGGACTGTCCAGGTATATGCCGTTCCTGGCTGGAGAGAGGTTTCCAGGGGCACTAGGGTCGAATTGTCGGACACCGTCTTCCCGGACTTCCAAATCGTACGTCCGCCGGATTTGAGTGTGATTTCGTAGGCCTGCTGCACTACATCGTGCCTGGGCGAATCGAGCATCCAGCCCACACGTAAAGGGGCGGAAGGATCGACTCCGAGAGGCTTGTCGAGGCCTGCTGTCCTGAGATGGGAAACGGAAACCTGGGCCGACGCGGCAGCAGCAGTGCAAAGCAATGCGAGAATAATGGAAATTTTCCTCATAATGTGGCTGTTATCATCATCAAAAATAGGAAAAATCAGCTATATTTGCAATAAACACATTAACCACATATGTCTGCAAACACTTTCACTCCGATCGCCCTGCCCTATGCTCAGGACGCCCTTGCACCGGTCATTAGTGCAGAAACCATAGCATTCCACTACGGAAAGCATCTCCAGGCTTACATCAACAATCTCAACGCCGCCCTGCCGGGCAGCGGATTCGAGGGCATGACCCTGGAAGAAATTGTCCGCAAAGCCGAAGGCGGCATCTTCAACAATGCCGGCCAGGTGCTCAACCACACACTCTATTTCACGCAGTTCAAGCCCGCTGGGGCATCTTCAGTCCCCAAGGGCGCACTCGCCGACGCCATTGACCGCGATTTCGGCGGATTCGAAGAGTTCAAGGCTGAATTCCAGAAGAAAGGCGCCGGCCTGTTCGGCTCCGGCTGGGTATGGCTCGCATCAGATGCCGATGGCCATCTTCAGATTACCCAGGAAGTCAACGCCGGCAACCCCGTGCGCCGCGGCCTGAAGCCCCTCCTGACATTCGATGTCTGGGAGCACGCATACTATCTGGATTACCAGAACCGCCGCCCCGACCACCTTGCCGCACTCTGGCAGATAGTCGACTGGGAGGTTGTCCTCCACAGGTACGAGGCCCGCTGACCAGATTCCGGAGCGGAGCGACCCAGGGGGTTTCGGGGGGAACGACCCCCGTCCCTTGGGGGTGCAGGGGGATTGTAGTCTATTCACGTCAAGTCGGTTACGACTTGACGTGAATATCGAGCTGCGGGAACGGGAAGCTGAATCCCGCTTCCGGCAACTGCTTGTATATCTTGTCGTTGATAGAGAAAAAGACATCCCAGTAATCACCGTTTCGCACCCAGGCGCGGAGCATTATCTCCACCGAACTGTCGCCGAGGGACGACACGGTGGCGAAGGGATTGACTGCTCCAGGCGTAGATGCATCGAGTATGCGCTCATCGTCCTTCGCTATCTCAAGCAACTTTTCCTCGCAGGCGACGGCGTCGGTGCCGTATGCCATGTTAACCTTCCACTCCAGACGGCGGAGGGGATTCTTTGAATAGTTGTTGATGTTTCCGTTGGCCAGCGGGCCGTGGGGAATAATCACGCTGCGGTTGTCGGGCAGGGTGAGGCGCGTGCTGACGATGGACATCTCGGTGACGGTGCCGGCATAGCCCTGGGCCTCGATGAAATCGCCGACCTTGAAGGGCTTGAAGGCAAGGATCAGCAGGCCGCCGGAGAAATTCTGAAGGGTACCGCTGAGCGCCATGCCCAGGGCAACACCACCACCGGCAAGCAAAGCGGCCAGAGACGTGGTATTGACACCCAAGGTGCTGATTGTCAGCACGATGAGAAGGATGGTCAGCATCACGGAGGTAAAGCTGGATATGAACGAAGCCACCGTCTTGTCAGTCTGGCGGGTATCGAACCACTTGGCCAGGCCGCGCTTGACCAACCTGATGATCCAGATGCCAATTATATAGATTACAATGGCGAGGAGCACCTTGAGCCCGAAATGGATGGATGCCACTCCAAGCTGATGCAGGGCTTCTGCGGGATTTGTGGCGAGCGCCTCGGCGAAATCGCCGGCAGCTATCTTTGCGGAATCCACACGGCTGGTTATGTCGTCCGTGGGAATCAATGGGTTGGTCTGAAGTATTATCATAGTCGCAAAGATAATAAAAATCAGCAACAATCCTGCTCTTCGCAGACATGACCCTCGCGTTCGGTCTCTATGGTGGCGTGCCCTATTCCAAAGTCTTTAAGACGGAGCTTGACAGCTGCCACCGCCACTTCCGGCTCGTTTCCTTCCGCCACGACCACATGTGCCGTGAAGGCCGTCTGCGTCGTACTGATAGGCCAGATATGCACATGATGGACCTCGGCGACTTCCGGGATATCGGAGACGGCCTTTATCACCTCCCCGCTGTCTATGGACTCAGGCACCGCATCCATACTCATGCGCAGGCTTTCTGAAAGCAGGTCCCAGGTGCCGATCAGGATTACGATCGCAACCACGATACCGATAATAGGATCGATGAAATACCAGCCGGTAAGAGAGATGACAATACCGGAGATGACCACGCCGACGGAAACCAGTGTGTCAGCTGCCATATGCAGAAATGCGCCGCGGGTGTTGATGTCGTTTTTCTGATGTTTCATCAACAGATATGCGGTAAGCCCGTTGATGATTATTCCAACTCCTGCAGTCCATGCGATTGCGCCGCCGTCTATGGGTTCAGGATTGGCAAACTTATGGATACTCTCCACGAGTATTGCGCCCACGGCAACAAGCAGGATAATGGCATTTAGCAATGAAATAAGCACAGATCCTTTGCGGTAGCCATAAGTATACTTACTGTTTGCGTGAGTCATCGCAAGCCGGAAAGCGACAAGTGCAAGCACCAGGGAAAACACGTCTCCCAGATTATGGCCGGCGTCGGAGAGCAATCCCAGAGATCCCTGCCAGAGGCCTACTCCAGCCTCTACAATAACAAATATGAGGTTCAGCGATATAGAAACGATATAGATTCCTCTAAGAGAAGAATCCTGTCCAAGTTCGTGGTGATGATGGTGATGGTGATGACCAGAATGATTTTCCATGATTGTTATTTTTATGCAAAGTAACATAACGGCAAGCACAGACACAATACCAAATTATTATGAAAATAACTCTACAAATACTCTATACATTTTGATTCTATATACGTATTAACACATTGATTTTTAAGATATTATTATTGTTGTTCCAAGCCGGCCCCAAAACTCTACAACAT
Source organism: Bacteroidales bacterium (assembly GCA_016288775.1). Classification (GTDB taxonomy): domain Bacteria; phylum Bacteroidota; class Bacteroidia; order Bacteroidales; family UBA932; genus Cryptobacteroides. The sequence goes on from JAEELG010000106.1 coordinate 12,428, forward strand.
TTGCTATTTCAAAACTATTCTGCTATCTTTACAGAAATCGCATGAGAGACAAACACTACAATGGCCATTTTTGATATATTCTCCAACAAGAAAGCCGACCAGCTCATAGAGAGCATTGACAGGCTTCTTGACATAGTCGACAATTCCTTGCTTACGTTCCGGGACGGGGTCAAGAATTATCTCTACAACGAAGTACAGGCCTTCTACGACAACCTGTCAACCATAGCAGGGCTGGAAACCGAAGCCGGTGCCCGCATACGGGAAATTGAAAGCACCCTCTACTCCCACGGCAACCTCATACGCTCCAGGGGCGACATCATGCGACTGCTGGAGCGCTACGACCATATCATCTCCATTATCAGCGCAGACCTGGTCCAGTTCGAAATAGAAGCGCCAAACATCCCTGCCGAACTGAAGAAAGAGTTCCTTAAGCTTTCAGAGCTGGCCTCGATGGCAGCCGAAAGCTCGATTCCTGGCGCCAAGGCATATTTCACCGCCCCCGGAAACGTAGCCGAGACAACCAACCGGGTCTATTTCTATGAGAAAGAAGCTGTCAAGCTTTCGCAATCCATAAAGCGTACAGTATTCCACGACATGAACAGCCTCAAGCTGAGCGAGAAATTCCACCTCCGCTACTTTGCACTTCATATAGAAGACCTCGCCAAGGCTGCCGTCAAGGTCGCTGAACAGCTATCCGTGATGGCAATCAAACGCGCCCTGTAGACATGCCGGACATCCTGAACATCGCCTTCGCCGGGCTCCTTGCCACAGTGCTGCTCACCCGCTACGACGTTCCCGTCGTCTGCGGCGGAGTGCTGGCTTCGGGAGCCGGAGAGAAAGTGTCGGTCAGGATTCTCGCCCCCCTACTCCTTCTGGGCGCCATTGTCCTCGCGTCCTTCTTCCCGATTTCCGGCGGAGAAGAACTGCACGCCGGCGCCATACTTCCGATAGGCATCGCAACCTTCATCACCGCCTTCATCACCAGCAGGCTCAGCCGCTTTCCTGCCGTTCCCTACGCCTTTGCCGGAGCCGTGGCAGGTTGTGCCAGGGCAATGGGAAGCACCGCCGTATGGAACGCCGCCGCGCCGATGCTGATTTCGTGGATATGCGCGCCCCTGCTTTGCGGGGTCCTTGCCGCAGGCATCTACAAGCTCCACGTAATCATATCCGCAAAGCATAGCGCGCACGTAATAAAAGAGGAATACAACCTTCTGAAGGTCTCGTCCGCGGCGTCGCTGTTGCTGCTTGCGGCATTTGCCTGGAACAATTCCCGCCTGTTCACACTCATGCCGGCGTCTTGCTACAGTCCGGGAATAACTGCCGCCTTCGCTGTCGGCATCGCCCTGCTTACGGTCCTTCTCAATACCGGCAGGCTGCCGATGGCAACCTGGAGCGTAGCGGACACCGACCTCGACGTCAATTCCCACTCGACGCTGTCGGTCATGCTGTCGATGGCCCTGACCTTCTTAGTCTTCGCCGCGACTCCCCTTTCCGCAGGCACCCTATTCGTCTCATCCCTCACGGGCATCAGCCTGGTACGCGAAAGGGCTCTCGTCGATGGGGACGAAATCGGTCGCAGCGTCTTCGCGGCGGTGCTTGCGCCCATAATCGGAGCGCTTGCGGGTTACAGCCTCTGCCGCATACTCGACGGCGACCCCGTCAGCACCCTGATCGTCTCCGGACTCGCACTGAGCGTAGCCGGCGTAGCGTTCTACCTTCGATGGAAGGAGTCGCAGAGCCTGCGCAAACAGATACTCCGCTCACGCGAGGAACAGATCAACAGCGCACAGAAATCGCTCTCGGCACTGGAAGTCAAGGCCGAGATGACAGAGAAGGACCTCCTGGGCAAACTGGACATCAAGCGCCAGGAACTGGTCGATTTCGCCGTCGGCGTCAGCGACCAGAAGAAATACATGGAAAACATCTATGAGGACCTGAAGGAAGTGAGGTCCATGCCCGACGGCGCAGACAAGAACATCAGGATAGACCAGATGCTCTCGTCGCTGCGCGAGCGCATGTATTTCACCCGCGAAATGAATGACTTCTACGCCCGCAGCGAGGTGCTCCACAAAGACTTCAACATGCGCCTTTCGGAAGCTTATCCCAAGCTTACCGAAAACGAACGCAAGCTGGCCAACCTCCTCCGCCAGGGCTTTTCCAGCAAATACATAGCATCGCTCATGAACATCACGCCAAAAAGCGTGGAGATCAACAGATACCGGTTGCGCGCCAAACTTGGGCTCAAGCGCACCGACAACCTTACACAATTCATTAAATCCATTTAATATCAACCAAACAATCATGCGAAAAATTCTATTCTCTCTCGCCGCGCTGCTGCTCTGCCTTACCGCAGCACAGGCACAGAACGTCAAGTACAACCAGTACGGCGTCGCCGTCGAGTCGGATGTACTCGACGCCGAATCCCAGGACGGCTTCCTGGTAATAGAATCCCCCAAATCGGATTACAAGATCTGGTTCGACAACCGCGTCCAGTTTGATGCCGGCGCCTTCTTCGGGGCCCCCGCCTATGCCGATCCCATCGGTAGCGGAGTCAGCATCCGCCGCGCCCGTTTCGCCATCAAGGCACAGGTTGACAAGAACTGGTACGGTGAGTTCGACATGGACCTTGCCGACGGACTGGTAGAGCTCAAGGACGCCATCGTCCGCTACACCGGCATCCCCAACCTGGAACTCCAGGTAGGTAACTTCAAGGAGAATTTCTCCATTCAGCGCAACTCTTCTTCCCGTTACCTCATGTTTCTTGAGCGCCCTATGGTTTGCTCCGCCCTGGCTCCTTCCCGCCATCTTGGATTCAATGCCAAGTACGACAATCCCTGGATCTGGGCGTCATTCGGCATCTTCGCACAGGAAGGCGCCGGCGCAGAAGAGATTACCAACGTACAGGACAACAACAAAGACTTCGGCCGCGGCATCAGCATCATGAACAAGACCGGATTCTCCGTAACCAACAAGATTGTCTTCCGTCCCCTCTGCAAGCTCGACAACGCCAGCCTCCATATCGGTCTGGCACACTCGTTCCGCACCACCAAGGGCAGCCAGGCCACCGGCGAATGGGGCACCTACCGCGCCAGCGCACGTAACTCCACCAGCATCAACCGCAAGAAATACCTCGACACCAACAACCTCAAGGACTACGACTTCAATCATCTCTGGACCGTCGAAATCGCCGGCCACTGGGAGGGACTCAGGTTCGAAGCCGCCTACATAGGCGACAATGTCCACTATAAAGACACCAAGCTGGTAAACAACTTCGGAGGATGGTACGCTCAGGCAGGATACCTTCTCTTCGGAGGCAAACAGCGCTACGATGCAAAGGGAGCCAAGTACACCCGCGCCCTACGCGGACAGAAGTGGGGTGATCTTGAACTCTGCGCACGCTATGAGTACTGCAACCTCAACGACTTCAGCGAGAACGCCAAGGCAAAGATTTACGGCGGCTGCGCAGAGGCCTACACCGTCGGCCTGAACTACTGGGTCACCAACAACGTACGCATGCAGCTCAACTACCAGTACAACAACAACGACCGCTATGCAAACGGCAAGGACAAACTCAATGTGGGACTTGACGCGGCCGGCAACCCGGTTAAGGATTACACCAAGGTCGTCGCGCCTTCAGGCAAGGCTGGCGTGGATTACAGCATGATCGCTCTCCGCTTCGAAGTTGACTTCTAGTTTCACTCTAAAACGATTATGATTATGAAAAAGATACTTTATATCGCAGCAGCAGCCCTCCTGGCCCTTACCGGGTGCGTTAAGGACGAAATCTTCAAAGGCCCCTCAAAGATAGACAAAGTGGTCTTCTCCCCCGAGAGTCCTACCTCCAAGGATGCGGTTACGGTAACCGCATCCGTCAGCGGCCTGCAGGCCGTCACGTCCGCCGTGCTCAACTACAATGGCACCAGCGCCAACATGAGCGGCAGCGGCAACAGCTACACCGCCACAATCCCTGCAATGGCAGACGGCACCGAAGTCAGCTTCACCGTTACCGTCGTCAACGAAGCCAACTTCACCACCACCTCCGACAAGTTCTCATACAAGGTCGGCGATCCCGCGCCCGACTGGAGCAAGCTTAAGCTCAACGAGGTTTACGGCGCCGGCGCCGACGAAGAGAAGTTCTTCGAGCTTTACAACGGCAGCGACTTCGACATCAAGCTTACCGGAGTAACCATCAGCAAGGACGAGGCCAACTGCTGGACCGGCATCGACGGCGAGGTGGTTCCCGCCAAGGGCTTCTTCGCCATCATAGGCGCCAAGGGCACCACCGCCAGAGGCTTCAGCAGCGGTTTCTCCGCCAAGAAGAGCGTGCTCGTCGAACTCTTCGACAACAAGGGTAACAAGATAGACCAGTTCCAGCGCGGCGACAAGATGGACTCCGGCGAATGGGGAGCATCCCTGTCAAGCGTCAAGGGTTCCTGGAGCCGTGTCCCCGACGGAACCGGCAAATGGATGATTACCAACACCTTCACTCCGGGCGCAGCCAATTCCACCGATGCAGCTGAAGACCCCGATGTAAAACAGTAATAATCAGCAATTATGGCAGAACTTAAAATCGGCGAGCAGAGCAAGCCTCGCTTCGAATTCCGCAGTTTCGGTCAGTGCTTCTGCGAAGCCCACAAACGTATGGCACGTCTTTCCGTTCCCGTTCCCGAGAAGGTCTGGGAGCGCGAAAGCGACGAAATCTACATCATCTCCGCCAAGAACGACATCAACAACACCAAGATCCGCAACGGCAAGATGGACATCAAGACCTATGTCCAGACCGTAGACGGCTTCGAGCAGTGGAACCCCCTCATGAAGGGCGAATTCCCCATCAGCCGCGAGGTGCTCGAGAAAGAAGTGTTCCCCGCCTTCATGGTTGAGATGCCCAAGCTCGACAAGGACACCTACACATACGAGGAATTCATCGCCATGGTCAAGGCCAACAAGGACCTCGCCGCCGTGCGCGTTCACAAGCAGCGCTTCGGCTACATGGTCAACAACACCATCTGCGAGGTGGGCAACGTGCTCATCAACGGAGCCAAGGTGGTGACCATCAACTCCGAGTCGACCGAAATCGAGGACATCAAGAAAACCGTCGCAGACTGCGGTCTGGAGGGCGTTGAGAACATCAACTACCTGCAGGCCATCAAGCGCGTAATCGGCATGATCGACAAACCCCTTGCAAACGAATAGGACTATGGCACAGGAAATCGAAAAGAAATTCTTGGTGAAGGGCGACTTCAAGGCCGAGGTCAGC
>JAEELG010000107.1 GCA_016288775.1 Bacteroidales bacterium
GCCGGCCGGTACTCGGCTAAACCGCAGCCTAAGAAATAGGGATGAAGGAGTTCGAGATCACTTGCCCGCTCACCCGCGAGCCGCGCCTGAAGGAGATAGAAGCCAAGGCGGGCGGCCTCAAGTGGGTGCTACGCAAGCGATCCGTCGACGCCCGCAAAGAACCTGTATGGCGCTATCAGTATGAGGCTTACGGCCCCGGCGAAGAGCCGCAGGAATATGTGCAGGCCCCTTATCTCGACGTAAGCGGTGCCCCTGCGGTGTTGGTCGTCGGCGCCGGCCCGGCGGGCATGTTCGCAGCCCTCAAGCTGCTCACCCTGGGTCTCAAGCCGGTGGTGCTCGAACGCGGAAAGGACGTGCACTCGCGCAAGTTCGACATGGCGCGCCTGTCGCGCGAGGGCGTGATCGATCCCGACTCCAACTACTGCTACGGCGAAGGCGGCGCAGGTGCATTCTCCGACGGAAAACTCTACACCCGCTCCTCCAAGCGCGGCGACATACGCGAGGTGCTGCACCAGCTGGTGGCGTTCGGCGCGTCCAAAGACATCCTCATCGACGCCCATCCTCACATCGGCTCCGACAAGCTGCCCACGGTGGTTGAGAACATACGCAAGTGCGTCACCGGGCACGGCGGCGAGTATCATTTCGGCGCCCGCGTGACCGGGGTCCAGAAGACCGCAGACGGCTTTGCCGCGGTCTGCGCCGACGGACGCCGGTTCGAGGGGCGCCGCGTCATCCTTGCCACGGGCCACTCCGCCCGCGACGTGTACGAGATGCTGCAGGCCGGTGGCGGTGCGCTCGAGGCCAAGGGCTTCGCGCTCGGCGTCCGCGTCGAGCATCCGCAGGAAAAAATCAACTTCCATCAGTACCACGGCACCTGGAAGCCCGGTGTGCCGGCCGCCGAATATTCCTTCGTGGAGCAGGTTGACGGACGCGGCGTCTTCTCCTTCTGCATGTGCCCCGGAGGCATACTGGTGCCGTCGTCGACCGAGGCGCGCACGGTGGTGCTGAACGGCATGTCCAACTCGGGCCGCAGCGGCAAGTTCGCAAACGCAGGCGTGGTGGTGCAGATCGAGCCCGAAGACGTTCCCGGCGAGGGCCCCTTCAAGCTGATGGACTTCCAGCAGGCGGTCGAGCGGCGCATGTTCGACTGGTGCGAGGAGCAGCGCTGCAGCGGACAGAAGGACATCCCGCAGAACCCCATGGCGGCGCCGGCACAGCGTATGGAGGATTTCTGCCTCGGCAAGCTCAGCAAGAAGATGCCGGAGACCTCCTACTTCCCGGGGGTGATCAGCGCCCCGCTGCACGAACTCCTGCCGCCGATGGTGGCGCAGCGGCTCCAGAAAGCCTTCCCGCGGGTGCGGATGAAAGGCTACTACACCAATGCCGCCCTGCTGCTGGGAGTCGAATCCCGAACATCTTCGCCGGTCCGTGTGCCCCGCGACCCCGAATCACTTGAATACGTTTCCATTCCCGGCCTTTACCCCTGCGGCGAGGGTGCCGGGTATTCCGGAGGCATAGTTTCCAGCGCCATCGACGGAATCCGTTGCGCGCTCGCAGCCGCCGCTGCCTTAAATACAGAATCATGATGAAAACTTTAAGAATATGGGCCCTGGCCGCAATGGTATGCGGCATCCTGGCAATTTCCTGCAAACCCGACAAACCCGACGTCCCCGTCGATCCCGAGACTCCCGAAACCCCGGATCCCAAACCGCTTCTGAAGCCCGAAGAGCAACTGGCAACCATGTCCATAAGGGAAAAGGTTGGCCAGCTCATCATAGTGCGCCCCGAGGCCATCGAGAACGCCGTGGACTGGGAAACCACCTCCATGACCTCCTATAAGCTGTCGAAGGTTACTGCGTCCATGAAAAAGACGCTGGAGAAGTATCCTATCGGCGGCCTGATCATCTACGCGCACAACATTATCAATCCGTTCCAGCTGTGCGAATTCACCAAGAGCATCCACGACCTCGGTATGCTGGTGTATATCGATGAGGAGGGCGGACGCGTCGCGCGTATCGGCAAGAACAGCAACTTCAACGTCACCACCTACAAATCGATGGCTGCCATCGGCAACACCGGCGACCCCAGGAACGCCTACGAATGCGGCAACACCATCGGCAAATACCTTAAGGTTTATGGCGTAGATATCGACTTCGCGCCAGTCGCCGACGTAAACACCAATCCCGAGAACGTGGTTATCGGCGACAGGGCGTTTTCCGACGATCCCGCCGTGGCCGCACCGATGGTGACCAATTATCTCCAGGGTCTCAAGGACGCCGGCGTCGTGGGATGCCTCAAGCATTTCCCGGGGCACGGCGACACCACCGCCGACACCCATTACGGCTATGCCCAGAGCCTCAAGACCTGGGATCAGATGCTCGCCTGCGAGATGATTACCTTCAAGGAGGGAATCAAATGGGGCGCACAGATGATCATGACGGCCCATATCGCCGCTCCCAACGTCACCAACACCGAAAACCCTTCCACCATGTGTTCCGTGATCCTGCAGGACAAGCTCCGCGGCGAACTCGGCTACAAGGGCATCATCATTACCGACAGCATGGAGATGGGCGCCATCACGCAGCAGTACTCAGTGGAAGAGGCTGCCGTCGGATGCATCAAGGCCGGCGCCGACATCTTCCTGGGCTCGATGCAGCTTGAGAGGGCCTTCGACGCAATCGTCACAGCCGTGCAGAGCGGCGAAATCCCTGAATCGCGCCTCGACGAGAGCGTCCTGCGCGTGCTCCGGCTGAAGTATCAGATAAATACCGATCAGATATGATTCTCTCGAATGGCATCGTCACCCTAGAGGTGGCACCTCACGGCGCAGAACCCGTCAGCCTGGTAAAAGACGGCCGCGAATACATGTGGAACGGCGATCCCGCCTTCTGGAACCGCCACGCGCCCATCCTATTCCCTGCGGTAGGCAAGCCCTGCAACAACGAGGTGCGTATCGGCGGCAAGGTTTTCTGCATCAAGCAGCACGGCTTCGCCCGCGACCGCGAGTTCACTGAGGCTGGCGACGGCCTCATGAAGATGGTGCCCGAGCCTCGCCCCGACAACTACCCCTACCGCTTCGCGCTCGAGGCCAAGTACCGCCTGGACGGCAGCAGCGTGGAGATTGTCTGGACCGTAGAGAATCTCGATACATGCGACATGTACGCCCAGATCGGCGCTCATCCGGGATTCATGATGCCGGATTATGACCCCGCCGACGACGTTCACGGATTTATCCGTTTTTACGATGCCGAGGGCCGTCCAGTCAGCCCGCTCATGGTCTCCGGCCTCGACGACGGCAACCGCGTGCCACTGCCCTCGCCGGTGCGCATCCCCGCGGTCATGCCTATCCTCAGCAAGACCTTCGACCGTGACGCTCTGATTTTCGAGAACGGCCAGGTTGCCACCGCAGAACTCTGCGACAAGAACGGCGCCTCCGTGCTGCGCGTCGAATGCCCGCAGGCCGAGGCCTATGGCATCTGGGCGCCCCACAAGGCCGACTGCCCGTTCGTCTGCCTCGAGCCCTGGTGCGGCATCTGCGACCGCAAGGGCTACGCCGGCGACATCTCCGGCCGCGACTGCATCCACCGCATCGCCCCCGGCGCCCGGTATCAGTTCCGCTATTTAATCACGATTCTTTAATCAATCGACCTCCACGAGCTTGTCGGAGGGGACGTACCAGACGTAGCCGCGGACTGAGGGGTAGCCCATTTCGCGGTAGAGGTCCATGTAGCGGCGGACCTGGCGGAGGTAGGAGTTGCGCTCGGAGCCGAACTTGTAGTCGATGACCGTCACGCCGCCGTCGGGGGCCATGACCACGCGGTCGGGGCGGTTGCGGGAGCCGTCGGCGCCGAAGACGGTGAGCTCGTTGCGGGCGAGCGAGGCACCTGCGAACCACTCGGGGTGAGCGTCGATGCGCTCGCGCAGCATGGCGGCCGCCGACGTCTCGAGGCCGGAAGGCAGGTCGGCCGACGAGCCCACGGAAGAGAGCACCGCGTGCAGCTCGATGCCGCGGATGCGGCCGGAGGCCTCGGCGCCCGTGTGCCCGTCTTCGCCGAAGAAGTCGGAGGCATCCTGCGACGCCTTCAGGCGCCCGCCGAGCGGGATGGACGGATACGAGGCCGGCATTGCCTGCCCCTTCGCCTCCTCCCGGCGCTTCATCCGGGTAAAATCGTAGGGCACGCCTTCGCTCCACTCGCCGCTGCATCCGCACCAGGCGAAAAGCAGCTCGGAGAAGTTCGACCACTCTATCCCCTTCCCCGCCTTGAGCGCCCTGGCCTTGGCGATGGCCGGCTCCTTGGCTATCACGTGCAGGCTCTTGGAGGCGCGCGTCATGGCGACGTAGAACAGATTGAGGTTGTCCACTACCTGCATGCGGCGTTCCTCCTCATACGCGCCGGCGAACAGCGTATGCGCCGAGCTCCCGCTGAGGTCGACCGGATAGATGCCGTCGGCAACATGCCCGAGGGCGGTGCCGCCGCCGTCCAGCACGCACCAGCGCACCTCGTGCTTGAACATCAGCACCTTGTCGGCGTAGGGGAAGATGACGTGGGGGAATTCGAGACCCTTCGCCTTGTGAATGGTCATTATGCGCACCGCATTGGAGGCGGCCGGAGTGCCTATGTAGCAGTCGTCCTTCTCGCCCCATTCGCGGATGAAGGCCTTGAGGTTGTTGCCGTTAACGTTCACCCACTCCTGCAGCAGGTCCATGAAGGCGCCGATGAACAGCACGTCGGCGTCGTACGTAACGGGATCGAATTTGCGCATCTCGCGGAGCAGACTCTCGCAGAAGTCGGTGAGGGAATGATAGTTGTCGGGGTACTCCACGCCCATCGACTGCGCCAGGTAGCTGCCTACGGTGTTGCCGGGGTCGTCGTACCAGCTCAGCAGCGAAACCAGACGCCGCACCGACACCGAAGACTTGAGGTTGAGCGTGTCGTCGGAGATGAAGTCTATGCCCTCCTGGCGGAGAGTCTCGCCTATGGCGGCGCCGTCGGCCTTGCTGCGCACCAGGATGGCGATGTCGCCCAGCCTGGCGCCGCGCGAGCGCACGTCGGCCAGGGAGTCGAGCACCGCCTGGGGCTGGTCGGAGGTAAAGCTAACGCGCACGCTCCCCTCCTGCTTTTCTGTGGTGCTCACGATCTGCCCCACGTTGGAGTACATGCCCCCGAATCCCACTTCCGCCGAGGCGTATTTGAAGAATTCGTTGTTGGTCTTTACTATGGCGCGGGCGCTCCTCCAGTTGTGTTTCAAGTCCTTCACCTCAGCGCCCGGGAACGCCTCTCCCACCTCGCTGCCCAGCAGGCGCCAGTCGGAGTCGCGCCAGCGGTAGATGCTCTGCTTCACGTCGCCCACTATCAGGTTCTCCCCGGACCCCTCGGAATCGCGCAGCAGCGGCAGGAAATTCTCCCACTGCATGCGGGAGGTGTCCTGGAACTCGTCCAGCAGATAATGCGAGTAGCGGGTGCCGGTCTTCTCGTACACGAAGGGGGCGTCGGAGCCGTCTATTATCTTCTTCAGCAGCGAGTTGGACTCGTCGAGCGGCATCACGTTGCGCTCCTTGAGGAGGGCGTTGAACTCCGCGTCGAATTCCCTCGCAACGCCGAGCCCGTAGAGACTCTTTTCCACAACCACGGCGGTGCCGTAAGCCGGGTAACGCTTTTCGAAAAGCTCCGCCAGAGCAGGGTCCGCGAGCGCTTTTTGGGGCTTTGGATAAGCGATGCGCCGGCCCTTCTCGACCGGGAATCCAAGCGCCGCAGCATCCTTCTCGAAGCTGGAGATTATCTCCGCGCAGCGGGTCCGTATCTTTGCGAGCCGCTCCTTGGCGAAGAGCGTCTGCTCGTCGTAGCCCATGCGCTCCATGAGCTGGCGGTAGTCCTCGCCCTTGAGCCGCCCGCCCATCTCCTGCAGGCCGCTGTCGAGCCTGAAGTATCCGTTCTCGCGGATCTGCTCCATGGCGTTGGTTCTCATCCACTTCATAAGTTCCGAGCGGTCGCCGGACACGCCGTCAAGCACCCTGTCCATGGCCTCCGAAATCAGGGACTTCTTGTCGAGTTCCACCTGGTACGACGAGAACTGGCCGAGTTCGCGGGCGAACGACCGCAGCGTCTGCTGGAAGAAACGGTCGATGGTGCTCACCCCGAAGGCGCTGTAGTCGTGCAGGATGCTCACCAGGTAGTGCCTTGCCTTCGCGGCCTCGGGAGTGCTGCCGGCGGCGGTTGCAGCCAGGTCCTTCAGGATGCGCTCCTTCATCTCGGCGGTAGCCTTGTTTGTGAATGTCACCGCCAGCAGATGCCTGTACGCCCAGGGATCTCCGGACTTGAGCAGATAGTCCAGATAGGTATGGGAGAGGGTGTAGGTCTTGCCCGAACCAGCGCTTGCCTTGATTATCTTCATCGTCCGCAGATAGCTCTAAAGTCACAGTATTCGCATCTCTTGTAATCCGTGGTCCTCTGCCATGGCTCGGACAGGTCGGATATTTCGGCAAGCACGTTGTCGAGCGCCGACTGCATCCGGTCGCAGAATGCGGCGTCGAGTTCGGTGAAGTAGATGCCGCCTCCGCCGATCAGGGCGGCAGGCTGATAGATGGCGCCGTCGATCTCCTTTCCTGGAACCCTGGGTGCCAGCATGCGCTTGTAGAGCCACAGCTGGAGGCCTATCTGCGGCATGTTCCCCTTGTCGTCGAAGTCGAGGTCCTCCGCCGCCACGCGCCCGGTCTTGTAGTCCACGACGCGCAGACGGCCCGTGGACAGGCGGTCCAGGCGGTCGATGTAACCCTTGAAGTTATAGCCGCCGATGGGGAGGGTCACTTTCTTCTCCGTGCCGGCCACGGTGAACGGACCTTCCTGCCCCACTCGCTGCCGGTCTGCGCCGAGTATGGCGCCCACGTAATTGCACACTATGTCGGAAAGCACCAGGTTGCGTCCGCTGACCTCGATGGTCCTGAGCTCATCGCATATCTTTTCGTTGACAATTGCCTGAATGCGCCTGGTGTCCTTTTTCAGCGCCTCCACGAACGCAGCGTCCACCACCGTGCCCACCGGATACAGTTCCTCCATGGTCTTGTGGAGCACGTTGCCGAGCATGCCGGCGTCAAGCGACTCGCTGACCTCCTTCTCGGCCTTGAGCCCCTTTACCCTGGCGTAATAGAACCTCACCGGGCACTGAAGATAATCCTTGACGGAACTGGCGGACAGGTTGCCCGCGTGCAGCGCCTCAAGGTCTTCGGCCGTCTTGGGGATATCCATGTCCTCCGGCACCTGGCCGAGCTGCGGCCGGGACTCGAAATGATTGAACCTGACGCCGAAATGCATCTCCAGCTGGCGCAGATAGCGGCTCGGCTCCCCTCCCTTCAGGCCCTCGGTGCGGGAATCGTATACCATCCACACCCGGGAGCAGCGCTGGATCATGCGGTAGAAATAGTACGCCCACACGGCGTCCTGATATTCATATGTGGGCAGACCGAAGCCCTTCCGGAGCTCCGGCGGTATGAACGAAGCGCTGACAGAACGGCGCGGGAACACTCCCTCGTTGCAGCTGAGTATCACCAGGTTGTCGAAGTCCATGGCGCGCAGCTCCAGCGGCCCCATGATCTGCAGGCCCTCCAGCGGCTCGCCCTCGAAAGGCACGGTGGCCGCACCCAGCACCTGCCCGAGCAGGCGGAAGAACGACTGCGGCAGCAGCTCCAGGTCGTGGCGCGACAGGCGCTCCAGGGCCTCGTAGCACACCTTGGCGAAGTCCAGCTCCAGCTGCATGTCGGGCAGCTCCCGGAGCATCGGCGCCACGGTGGCGAGCACGTCCTGCATCCAGCGGCACAGCGAGCGCACCTGGGCGGGGTCGGCTTCGGCCTTCATGACCACCGGGCGGAACAGCGCCTCCAGCACGGGGTCGCCCTTCAGGTCAGCCTCGGGAATATAGTATTTGCGGTCCTTGCGCGCCTTCTCCAGCATCGCCTTCCCCTCCTCGGTGAGCACCGACTTGACGATGGAATTGGACGCCAGCGCCCACACCTGACGGTGGTAGAAGAGCCACCCTCCGTCCTTGCTGCGCAGGTGCAGCTGGAGCGAGGCGAGGTCGGTCAACAGCGCCCACATCTGGCTGCCGCCGATGGGATAGCCCATGGTGACGTTCAGCTTGGAGATATGCTCCGGAAGGGTGTTCAGGACCGGGATAAGCAGGTTTTCGTCTGGCAGCACCACTGCGGTCTCGATTCCGGGCGTGGGGGTGCAGCGCGACAGGATTTCCGGCAGCTGCTTGGCCTGGGCGATGCCTCCGGGCACGCTGAGCACGTTGAACTCCGTCTGCGGCAGGCCCTCGGGATCGGGCTCGAAGGCGTTGGGGAACTCGGCAACGAAGTCCCCGAGAAAGAACGACGACTTGTTGTCGGAATTGCGGATGAATTCCGAGCGGAAGTCCCAGCAGAACTCGCAGAGCTGAGCGCGGTGCATGCGGCGCAGCAGAGTCTTCTCGCACTCGTTCAGAGCGTTAAGCCCCACGAACACGAAGCGGTCCGACCATGGGAAACGCTCCCCCGCCAACGATGCCGCACTCTCAGTCTCCAGGCGCTCCGCCAGCTCGCGGTACACCATGCCTTCGTACGACAGGCCTTGGGCCTTCAGCGCCTCGCGGAACGAGCGGTACAGCGGCAGCAGCAGGCGCCAGATGCGGAGGAACCCCTCCTTGATGGTACCGGGACTGCGGAAATGATCCACGAAACGCTTCACCGCCTCCCGCTGGGCGTCGCTCAGGTAGGAGTAGTCGTCCTGAATCTCCCTGAACTCGGAGACGTTGGTGAAGATGCGCTCCGGATCGACCAGATATTTGTCGATGTCGTCGAAGTCGCCCAGCAGCGCGTCGCCCCAGAATATGAAGTCGTCGAGGGGCTCGCAGCCGGGATACAGCGCCTTGTAGCAGGCATACAGCTCCAGCAGCAGGGGTATGCGGTCCGACGGCTTCTCCCCCGTGGCATGGTAGAAGAAGTCGTTCATGGTGAACAGCTGGGGGCTCACCGCGGGGCCGCTACCCGACGCCGCTATCTCCTGGCCGAGGTAATGCTCGAAGAAGCGCAGGGCACGGCGATTGGGAAATACAAAACAGAGCCGGCTTATGTCGCCGGCCCTGTCGTTGTAGTGTTTCGCTACCTGTTTCAGAAATGGCACCATAGGTGCACAAATATACAAAATTAGAACGTATATTTCACCATCATCTGAACGCGGTGGTTAATTACCCAGTGCAGGTCGGTGGAGGCCAGCATGCGTGCGTTGGGCTTGCCGTATTCCACGCCGGTGGCCATGTACTCCAGACCGAGTGCGAGCTTGCCGAGATTGTAAATGACCTCGGGCTGCACGCGGAACATCTGGTCAAGCACGTTGGCGCTGTTCTTCACCCAGATGTACTTGTATGCGCCGGAGTCGTCCTTGTCCTGCAGCACGTCCACGGAGGTGCCGAACATCCTCACGTAACCCAGCAGCATGGAAGGCACCCAGCGGCCCAGTTTCTTGTACGAAAGGGTCATCCAGCCGGATGCGTTGCGGGTTGCGGCGAAGTCCCAGCTCTGGGTCTCGGGATCGATTGCGGTTACGCCGTAGCCGCCGATCATGTTGAAGTGGCCGCCATCGTTGGCGTAGGTGAGCTTGGCCTTGAGGTCGAGCCCGCCGAGGCTGGTGGCGCCGTACATGAATGCGGTCCAGGTGGTGAGGCGGTCCCAGGCGAAGCCCTTGGAGCTGACCTGGCGGGGCTTGATGCTCAGCACGTCACCGCCCACCCTGAGGAGGTTCTTGCCCGACTTGAAGCTGAAGCCGGCGTAGAGCTCGGGGGTGCAGCCATACTTGATGTAGTTGGCGCTGGCGCCCTCGGGGCCGGTGGAGGTGAACTGCATCTGCCAGAGAGCCGCGGTGGTGAAGGAAACCGCGTCGGACAGCTTGACGTCGAACTGCACCTGAGGAGTGCGGCTGAAGGGCCCGAAGGGGGCGCCGCTCTCGAGGCTGAAGATGTCGGGGAGGTCGGCTGCCATGGGGTGCCATGTCTGGCCGATCTTCCAGGTGCGCTGGTCCTTTGCCACGGTCACGAAGGCCTGGCGCAGGCGGAGCTGTGCGGTGCCGGTGTTGCCGGTGAGGCCGGAATAGAAGTCGGTCTCGAAGCGGGCGCTGATCTTGTAGCCGTCGATCTCGTAGCCCACGATGTCAAGTCCCAGACGGGAGGTAAGGGCCGCAAAGCGGAAGGAGGAGACGTTGTTGACGTCCTCTCCGCCCACCATCTTCACGTCCTTGGGCATCCAGTAATAGAAGTCCTCGGTGCCGGCGGTGCTCACGCGGGAGTCGTAGGCGAAATAGTTGCGCACGAAGCCGTAGGGCTTGAACTGCAGCTTGGGAGCGTCCTGCGCGAGGGCGGACACGGAAAGCGCAGCCAGTGCGACGAGTGCGATGAATATCTTTTTCATAGGATTATGCCACGGGGAAAGGGAAAACTTTGGTCAACAGGAAGTAGCCGAGCACGAAGCCGATCACGCCCACGATAATGCCAACCTTGGTCATGTCGGAGGTCCTCACCAGGCCGGTGGAAGACGCGATGGCGTTCGGAGGAGTGGAGATCGGGAAGAGCATGGCTATGGAGGCGCACATCGCGATGAAAGGAATCATTGCGTACATGCCGCCCATCGCCACGAACTGTGCGTTGTTGGCTGCCGAAGGGTCTGCCATGGCGGTGCCCACGACCACGAGGATCGGAACGAGCAGGGCCGCGGTGGCGGAGTTGCTGATGAAGTTGGAAAGGAAGTAGCAGATGAGGCCTGCGATGATCATCACCACGACCACGTTCATGGTGCTGAACGGGATGGCGTTGATGAGCACTGCGGCGAGGCCGGTCTTGTTCAGGCCCGTGCCGAGTGCGAAGCCGCCGGCGACCAACCAGAGCACGCTCCAGTTGATTTCCTTGATGTCATCCTTGCCGAACACTCCGGTGCAGGTGTAGACTGCCAGAGGGATGAGAGCCACAATGTTGGAGTTGATTCCGGTAATGGACTCGGTAACCCAGAGGAGGATGGTCACGAAGAAGGTGATCCATGCCACGTAGTCCTTCCAGCCCCACTTGTGGTCCTTGGTCTCGATCTTGAGCTCGATCTTGTCGGACTTGAAGGGGAAGAAAAGCTGGAGAAGCACCCATGCGATGACGATCATGATGGCCACGTAAGGGATCATCCTGGACATCCAGGTGGCGAAGCCGATCTGGTAGCCGGCGTTCTCGAGGGCGCCGATCGCGATGGCGTTCGGAGGGGTTCCGATAGGGGTTCCGATACCGCCGAGGTTGGCTGCAACGGGGATGGAGAGGGCCAGGCCCACCTTTCCGGTCTCATCTTCGGGGAGGGCCTTGAGCACGGGTGCCAGGAACGCCAGCATCATAGCGGCGGTGGCGGTGTTGCTCATGAACATCGAGAAGATGGAGATGATGATGAGGAATCCGAGAAGGACCATCTTGGGCTTCTTGCCGAACAGGCCGAGGAGGCCCTTGGCGATGACTGCGTCCATGCCGTACTTGGAAGCTATGATGGCGAGCACGAATCCGCCCATGAACAGCATGACCACAGGGTCGGCGAAGGAGGCCATTATGCTCTTGTAATCCACCAGGGTTCCGGCCTCGGGACGGCACAGGAATGCGAGTCCCTTGTTGGAAACCGTAAGCAGCATTACCACGATTACGATGAGGGAGGTTGTCCAGTTGGGGATGATCTCGAACATCCACATAAGAGCTGCAAACACGAATACAGCAATCATGCGCTGCTGGACGGGAGTAAGGTCCGCGATACCGAAAACGGAGGTAGGGAGGGCCCAGAGAAGGATTGTGACGATCAGCACGATGGGCAGAAGCACACAATACTTTACGGAAAACTTACTGTTGGACATATTTAATATAAACTATTGCCGGTCTAAACCGGGCGCAAATTTAGGCATTTATTTGTATTTGAACAAATCGTAAAAAAGCTTACTTTTGTATATGAAACGTTTTATCCTCACAGCGCTGTGCGCCGTTTTCTGCTGCGCGGCGTCCGGCTGGACCCCCGGCGAAGGGCTGAAAACCCGCTGGGCGGCTGAAGTCGATCCCTCATGCCCTCTTCCCGAATATCCCCGTCCGCAAATGGTGCGCCCCGACTGGCAGAACCTCAACGGCCTGTGGGACTATGCGATACGCCCGGCGGCCGAAAACTACGGCAAGCCCGAGGGGCAGATCCTCGTGCCCTTCTGCGCCGAGTCGGCCCTCTCCGGCGTCCAGCGCCACGTTGGTTCGGCGAACGCCCTCTGGTACGAGCGCAGCTTCACGGTGCCCAAGGCCTGGAAGGGCAGGGACGTGCTCCTGAATTTCGGCGCCGTTGACTGGAAGGCCGAAGTCTGGGTGAACGGCGTGCGCGTGGGAGAGCACACCGGCGGATACGCTCCCTTCAGCTTCAACATCACCCCCGCGCTCAAGAAGTCCGGCAAGCAGACGGTGCGCGTACGCGTGTGGGACGCCTCCGACGAGGGATTCCAGCCCCGCGGCAAGCAGATCGAGCACACCCACGGCATCTGGTACACCCCCGTCACCGGCATATGGCAGACTGTGTGGATCGAACCGGTGAGCCCGGTGGCGCACGTGGTGTCGTACAATCCTGTCTGGGACGCCGCCGCCGCCTCCCTGAGCGTGGACGTCAAAGCGGAGGGCAGCTACGACGAGGCCCGCATCGACCTCAGCTACCAGGGAGGCATCGTTGGCAGCGGCAGCCCCATGAAGATCGACGCCCCGAAGCTCTGGACCCCCGACGAGCCGGAGATCTACGACCTCTGCATCACCCTGATCAAGGACGGCAAGCCGGTAGACAGGGTGGAGGGCTACACCTGCCTGCGCAGCGTGAGCGTACTGGCTGATCCCAAGCCCGACCGCAACGTGAACTCATACAAGCGCATCGGCCTCAACGGGGTGCGCACCTTCTTCTTCGGCCCCCTGGACCAGGGCTGGTGGCCCGACGGGCTCTACACCGCCCCCACCGACGAAGCGCTCAAGTTCGACATCATGAAGGTCAAGGAGTGGGGATGGAACATGATACGCAAGCACATCAAGGTGGAGCCGGCGCGCTGGTACTACTGGTGCGACCAGCTCGGTGTGAGCGTGTGGCAGGACATGCCCTGCATCGCCGACCACAGCTCCAAGACCAACGCCTACCGCGACCCCGAGATTGCCAGGATGCAGAGCAACGAATGGCAGCGCGACAGCTTCCTGGGAGGCACCGACTGCATCGTTCCGCAGGAATGGAAGGACAATTACTATAAGGAGTGGGGCGAGATAATCGACGCGCTCAAGGTGTTCCAGTGCATCACCGTGTGGGTGCCGTTCAACGAGGCCTGGGGGCAGTTCGACACGCCCGAGGTGGTGGCTTTCACCCGCAGGCACGACGGTACGCGCCTGGTCAACGAGGCCTCCGGCGGCAACTACGCATTCGCCGGCGATATCGTAGACACTCACCATTACGCCTGCCCGGCCATGAACAATTTCGAGGCAAAGTTCATCAACGTGCTGGGCGAATACGGCGGCCTGGGCTACCCCGTTCCCGGGCACCTGTGGAAGGAAGACAACAACTGGGGCTACGGCAAGGTGCTCGGATCGGGTGCCGAGGTGTATGCCCTCTACGACAAGTTCGCGGAGATGCTCAAGGTGTTCATAGGCACCGGATGCGCTTCCGCCGTGTACACCCAGATCACCGACGTGGAGATCGAGGTCAACGGCATCATGACCTACGACCGCGAAGTGGTGAAGATGGACGAAAAGCTCCTGCGGGAGACCAACCTTTCAGTAATCAACGCATTATGAGAAGAATAGCTGCTGCAGCACACCCACAACGTTCAAAGGCACGAATGTAAATTATCACGAAAAGATTTGCACAGTAACGGAAAATTATCTACATTTGCAGCCCACTTCTGGATGTGGCGCAGTTGGTAGCGCACCTGGTTAGGGACCAGGAGGTCGCTGGTTCAAGTCCAGTCATCCAGACAAAGGCCTCGCTTCGGCGAGGCTTTTTGCGTTATTTCATAATTGTAATTATATTTGGTGTATGAAACGAATCGCAATTATTTCCGCCGCAATAGCGCTCTGTGTGGGCGCGGCGGCACAGACCGAGGGTCAGGACTACAACGCCCTTGTGGAACAGCACCAGGCAGCAGTCGACAACGCAGCACAGAACTTCAAGGACCAGTCGAAGCGCAACAACCGCCAGATCGAGATCCTGGAGTCCGGCATCGCCCGCGACCAGAAAGAGGTCGACCGCCTCAAAGACGGCCTCAAGTCGCTGAAAGACAGCAAGAAAAACACCGACAGCTCGGTCAAGCTCCAGAAAGAGGTTGTCAAGCACCTGAAGGCCACCGGCGCCTCCAAGGCGGAAATCAAGGCCGCGGACGAAGAGGCCAAGCTCCTCAAGCTCGAGTCAAAGAAACTCGACGGCGAGATCAAGAGGGTCAACAACCAGATCAAGGACCGCCAGCGCGACATCAGCCACTCCCGCAAGGACATCTCCGCCCTCAAAAAGGAGACCCGCGACGCCAAGCGCGACCTCAACCAGAGCAAGAAAGACCTGAAGAACAGCCAGAAGATGCAGAAGCAGGCGGAGGCCGCCGAAGCCGCCGCCACCCAGGTCAAGGAATAGAGCCATGACAATCAACGCCGAAACCAGGCAGCTGCCGGTACTGTTGCTTACCGGCTATCTCGGGAGCGGCAAGACCACTCTCCTCAACCGCATACTCGCCAACCGCAAGGGCATCAAGTTCGCGGTGATAGTCAACGACATAGGCGAGGTGAACATCGACGCCAGCCTCATAGCCCAGGGCGGCATCGTGGGGCAGGGCGACGACTCCCTCGTGGCGCTCCAGAACGGCTGCATCTGCTGCACCCTCAAGATGGACCTCATCACCCAGATCGCCGACCTGGCCGCCACCAGGCGCTTCGACTACATAGTCATCGAGGCCAGCGGAATCTGCGAGCCGGCCCCCATCGCCAACACCATCAGCACCATGCCCACCTTCGGCACGCTGTACACCAGGGGCGCAATCCCCTACGTGGACTGCATCGTCACCGTGGTGGACGCACTGCGCATGAAGGACGAATTCGCCGGCGGCGAGGCCCTGCAGAAGGACGACATCGACGACGAGGACCTCGAGCGCCTCATCATCGAGCAGATCGAGTTCTGCAACATCGTGCTGCTGAACAAGGCCGCCGACGTGAGCCCCGCGGAACTCGGGCGCCTGCGCGCCATCGTGAAGGGCATCAATCCAGGCGCCAAGGTGCTGGAGTGCAACTACGGCGACATCGACCTCGACGAAATCATCTACACCGGCATGTTCGACTTCGACACCGTGGCCACGTCCGCCGCATGGATAGCCGCCATCGAGGGCGAGGAGGACGAAGACGGCGAGGAGGAGGGCGAGGCCCTGGAATACGGCATCGACACCTTCGTGTACACCCGCCGCGAGCCGCTGGACCTCAACAAGTTCGACTGGATGCTGGCCAAGCGCTGGCCCGCCGGAATCATCCGCGCCAAGGGCGTGTGCTACTTCGCCGCCGACACCGACAAATGCTATCTGTTCGAGCAGGCCGGGCGCCAGAAGATCGTCAAGGACGCCGGCCTCTGGTACGCCACCATGGACCCGGACGAGCTGCAGGAGCAGATGGAGCGCGACGAGCAGCTCCGCCGCGACTGGGACCCCGTGTACGGCGACCGCATGCAGAAGATCGTATTCATCGGGCAGCACCTCGACAAAACAGAAATCACCCGCCTGATGGACGGGTGTCTGGTACCGGGCCAAGCCCTGTAGATTCGAAGCGGTAAGCTATCCTATGTACTTGGTGATCAGGCGCACCATGAGGTCGCCGAGTATCTCCACCTTGTAATCTCCCACCGACGGAGCGATATGGTCGTTGCCGATGCCGCTGTCGTTGGTGATGAACACGTACGTTCCGCCGGTGGCGATGGCCATGAACCGGAGCAGGAACTCGGTATTCTTGTCTACTCCGCTGGAGGCCACGGGGATGAGCTTGATGCCCTGTGCGGCATAGTGGCGTATGGTTTTCTGGATGCTCTCGATCACGCCCTTGTCGTCGTGATGCGGCGGGGCGTCGAGAAGTATGAACGCCAGCTTGGCCTGTGCGGAACTGCTCCACGCAAGCTCCTGTATCGACGCCTCGAGTGCGGTGTGCACCGCCTCGGGATAGTCGCCTCCGCCGGCCGCGCTCTGCTCGGCAATGAATCTGGAAGTGGCGCTGAAATCGGTGGAGAAAGGAGTTACCCTGGTAAGGTATTCGTCGCCCTTGTCGCGGTAGAAAATCGCCGACGTGCGTATGCTGGTGGCCGTTTCCATCTTCTGCACCTTGTCCATGATGTTCAGCAGGTCGGCCTTCAGGAAGGCGATCTCGTCGGACATTGAGCCGGTGGCGTCCACTATGAACAGCAGGTCGGCCACGGCGGCAGGCGCCTTAGCAAAGAAAACGTACTTGTTGTTGGTGGGGGTTTCCTTCCAGCCCGACACCACGGGGGCGTCTTGCTGCTTGATGCCGTTCAGCGCGATGCTCAGGACTCCGTCCTTCGCCTCGTTGTCGTAAAGGCCCACCCAGCCCTCTGCGCGGCCCAGGCAGTCGGTCACGGACTTCCAGACGACTTCGTCGTCGCTCAGCAGTTCAACTGTAACGCCGTTGAGCGGCTGGCTCTGCTGGTCCACCACTTCTACGGCAACGCGCCTGTCGGTATAGAAACGCCAGTATTCGGGCATCTTGCGGTAGTCGCCGGCTTCCTGGTCCGACTGCTCTGTGGTCATGAGCCTGCCCCAGAACGACCAGTTGTCGAGGTCGTTCCACTCGCCCGCGGTAATCTTGCCGGGCTCGCCCTCGGCCTGCCCTGAGCCGTCGCCGTCGCCCGACGGGCTCCCTGCAGTCGCTCCCTTTATGCTTCCGGCCTCGTCCATCGACGGCCGTTCGTAGTATTCGTCGCGCGAGCACCCCGCAAGCACAAGCCCCGAAATGCACAGCAATAAACTTATCTTCTTGACAAACATGCTATTAAGATGCAAAAACGGGCCAATGCGTTGCATCGGGGGAACAATTATTGCTTGCATTCATGGCACATAAGGCGCATGTCCACCCCTCGGCCAAAGACTTTGAAGTGGCCATCACCTGGCTCAAGGATGCCGGTCTCATCTACAAAATCCACCGCGTCTCCAAGATCGAGTACCCGCTCAAATTCTACGAAGATTCCGATGTGTTCAAGATCTTCCCGCTGGATGTAGGTCTCCTGGGCGCGATGACAGATGTGCCGGCCTCCCAGATGCTGGTGGGCGACAACATCTTCAAGGAGTTCAAAGGCGCTTTCACGGAGTGCTACGTCAACGAGCAGCTTGCACGCATTCAGATCCCCACCTTCTACCACTCATCCAATGAGTCTGAGTGCGAGATAGATTTCGCTGTCCAGACAGAAAAACGAGTCATTCCTATAGAGGCCAAGGCTGAAGAAAACGTCAAGGGCAAATCGCTCAAGACATACATCGACGAGCATCCTGTTCTCAAAGGCCTCCGCGTCTCGATGAAGAACTACATCGACCAGGGCTGGATGGAGAATCTGCCGCTCTACGCAATTGAAGGGTATCTTCGCGCAGAGGGAATTCCGGTGCCCGAACAGGGTGAATAACAGTTCGAGTTACCATAGTTCCAACGAAATGCCCCCCAGTGCCGGACGCCCGCAACCGAGCCACGAGGATTCTCATGGAGGTCAAATAGCCCACAGCTCCCGCCAGGGGGCAGAGCCTGACACCCTCCCGAGACCTCACCGCCTCGGGAGGGCCTTTTTTCACCATTAACCAAAACCAACCAATTGAGTATCAATGAGTAAGCAAAACGGATAGGAGCATAATGTGCCAATGGATACGCTGGGAAGCATAATCGAGGTCATACGGGACTATTTGAACAGATGCGTCAAATGCAGCAAGTGCA